>CAZSIH010000014.1:0-26807 GCA_964606925.1 uncultured bacterium | reverse complement strand
ATGCTGCTTTAATAGAGGTCAGTTATCCTGATTTTGTTTCTAGTCAGGGTGATATCTCATTTTTCATTGCGGCAATAGAAACTTTGAAAGTTAATACAGATATAGAAGCACGGGTGGTAATCAATGAACGCACCGGAACAGTTGTTGCCGGTGGAAATGTAGTCATTAACGAAGTTATGATTTCCCATGGAGATTTAACAATTCACACCCAAATGCGACCTGTTATTTCTCAGCCTTCACCTTTTAGTGAACAGGGAGAAACAGTCGTTAAAGAAGTGACCAAAACTTCAGCGGAAGAAACCGAGGTTAAAACCGGTGTGATTCCCACAACAACATCAGTAAACGATTTGGCAGCGGCTTTGAATGAGATGGGATTGAAACCCAGAGATATAATTGCCATTTTTCAAGCGGTCAAACAGGCTGGAGCCCTGAATGCAAAACTGATCATTATGTAGAATTATCAAGAATTATTATGAATATAAACCCAATAGAACAAATTGATCAGCCCAAAACGGCTGAAGCCCGGGATATAAAACTGCGGGAAACGAGTAGGAAGATGGAAGCAGCTTTTCTCACCTATGTTTTTAAGACTTTGGAAAAAACCGTCCCTAAGACCTCCATTACAGGAAAATCAGGAAATAATTTAGCAACCATGATGTTTAGTACAGTCATGGCTGATGCAGTTTCTGAGCAGGGCGGGATAGGACTGGGAGACCAAATTTATAAATCCCTGAAAGAAATGGATGAAATACCTGATTTTGAAGACTTGATATTGGATGACATCTCCAACACCCTTAATGCAGTGGAATTTATGAAGACAGGATTTGGAAAGTAATATGGGAATTCGAAAAAAATCCATATTTGATGATCTGTGTGATGCGCTCACAAAAGAATTACAGATTTATGAAGAGCTCCTTGGGGCAATGAAAATGAAACAAAATGCCATTGTCAAAGGGAATAACGATAAAATTAAGGATGCAATTCATCAGGAAAGGGAAGCTTCACAAAATATATTAAAGCAAATGGAGATGAGAAATGATCTAACTCAGTCCATTTCAGCGGAAACGAAATCCCGGAATAAAAAAATTACATTGTCACATCTAATTCAAAAAGCAAATGGAGACAATAAATTTAAATTAGAAAAAATAAGACGCCAGATGCATTTAAGTGTTGTTGAGATTGATAAACTTAATAAGGAAAATAAATATCTCCTCTCCGCTTCAATAACTCATGTTAAAGATTTAGTGAAAGTGTTTTTAACTGCAGGAGATAAACTCCATTCTCATTATGGTATCAACGGGTCAATGAAAGAAAATCAGAAGGATAATCGGGTTTTGGATTTCAGGATTTAATTCATCATGTCTATTTCAAGCATATTTGAAACCAGCAAACGGTCTTTATTGACTCACCAATCAGCCATCAATACCACGGCAAATAATATTGCCAATGTATACACTGAGGGTTATACCCGTCGTAAAGTTGACCTATCCAAATTATCCTTAGGATTCGGTAACATGAGTGAAGATTCTATCTCTCGTCTTAAAAACCAGTTTCTGGATAATCAGCTTTGGTATGAAAATCAAGCCTTGGGAAAAGAGTCTATGAGCGAAATGTTACTGAAACAGGTGGAAGCTGTTTTTGGTGAACCTGAGGATTCGGGACTTGCAAATATTATGACAGAGTTTTGGAATTCATGGTCTAATCTATCGAATAATCCGGAGAGTGACTCAGCCCGATCTTTGGTGCGGGATAAAGGAATTATGTTAAGCAATACTTTTAACCGGTTGGATAAAAATTTGAAAAATCTGCAAAGGCAAACCGAAATTGAAATCCAACAGAAAGTGAATGAAATAAACCAATTGGTCTACCAACTCGGTACGGTTAATAAACAAATTGATACTTATCGATCAGATGATCTTTTGGATCAGCGGGATGTCCTGTTGAGTGAGTTATCTGGTAAAATTGATGTGCAGGTTACTGAGAATGATTCCGGTACTGTTGAAGTTTTAGCCGGTGGTAATATTTTGATTTCGGAAAATTATACGAATAAACTAAAAATGAATATGACTCAAAATAAAAACGGGGTGTTTCATGCTGATATAAAAACGATTCAGGGAGATAAAAATGTTGAAGTAATGTCGGGAGAACTAGGCGGATTGTTGGAATTTCACAATATCCATGTTTCTTCTTATATGAATTCCATTGATGAGTCAGCTGTGTCCGTAGCAAATGCAGTAAATAAAGTTCATGTCCAGGGATATAATCTAACCGGACTTTCAGGATTAAATTTTTTCAAGGAGACCATATCCGGTGCAGGAGATATCGCCCTCACAGCAGAAATTTTAACAGATTCAACTCTCATTGCCTCTTCGTCTGATGCAGATTCTCAGGGAAACAATAATACAGCTCAAACCATTGCAGAATTACAATATGATGAGTTAATCAACGGTAAATCGTTTTTAGACAATTATAATTCATTGATTGCAGATATGGGTAACAGAGTTCAGGAGGCAAAGTTCATTCGTCAAAACCAGGAAAAGATCGTCGAACAACTGCAAATTCAGAAATCTTCCATAACCGGTGTGTCTCTTGATGAAGAAATGACACAGCTCATTCAATATGAGCAAGCTTTTGAAGCAGCTGCCAGGATGATTTCTACAGTGGATGAGTTAATGCAGACGATTTTGTCAATTGGATAAAATGGATCAATCATAAAAAAAGATAAATTTAAATAAAGGATTTCAGGAGGAAAAATGCGAATTACAGAATCAATGATCACAAAGAGTTTATTGTCAAGTATAAACCAAAACAGGGAAAGTATGCATTCTATACAGGAATCTATCACCACCGGAAAGGAAATAGATCGCTCATCGGATGATCCTGTAAAATTTTTCCGGGCGAATCGATTTCGTCAGAGCATAAAACAAAATGAGCAATATTTAGACAATATTCAAAATGCAAAAGCCTGGCTTCAAGCCACATCATCCAATTTGGATAATATGTTGAGTCAGGTGATGACCTTGCGGGAAAGGGCAGTGCAAAGCGCCAATGATACTTTAGGTGCGGAAAATAGATTGGTGATGGCATCTGAAATTGATAATATTCTTGAAGATTTGGTTAATATGTCAAATGAGTCCTTTTTTGATAAAAACCTGTTTTCAGGAACAAAGACAAAAATTGACAGTCCATTCTTATTCAATGGAGATTCAGTGGATTATCAAGGTAATACAGGAAAAATGAACAGGCGAATATCTGAAAATCTCACAATAAATATAAATGTAACCGGACAGGATATTATAGATACAAATATTTTTAATGCTACCATAAGTTTGCGGACTAACTTAGAAAATAACGATACGCACGAAATCGCAAACAGTATCGGATCAATAGATACAGCCTCAGAAAAAATGATCAGTTTAAATACGAGTATCGGATCCATCCAGCAGCAATTAGAATTAGCGGAAAATCGATTGGAGACTGCTAATTTGAACCTTTCCGGATTTCTTTCCGAAACGGAAGATGTGGATTTAGCTACTGCAATCACTCAGTATAATTCCGAAGAAATGGCCTATCAGGCAGCCCTGCAAGCAACTGCAAATATTCTTCGATTAAATATAATGAACTTCTTGAAATGAAAACTACAGTTTCTACTCACACTTCTCAAACAGATTCATTTTTATACCGGTTTCATTCTGGTGAATACCAAATGCTGAATGGAAATGGCACTGATTTTGATTTGAGTAATATCATAGATTTTGATAATGGAATCCCGGGATTTGAAGAATTATCAAAATTTATTGTAGTTCCTTTAAAAGAATATCCTCCGTTTCAAGTCTTTCAATCATTGGAGGCTCCACCAATTGCCATGTTCGTTATTCCTATTCGCTATTTTGAATCCAAACAGGAAATAAAAATTGACAATGTAGATTTGGAGCAGATTGAAGCAAAATCACAGGATGACACGGATGTATATTTTGTGATTAAAATGTCCCAAGAGGAGAAGAAATTCACAGCAAATACAAAGGCTCCGATCGTCATTAATTCCAAGATTTTAATGGGATGTCAGATTATTTTAGATAATCCCAACTTACAAATCGAACATCCTTTGGATTTGGCCTAAACCACTATTCCATTTAACACGGAGGTTAAATGCTTGTATTGACACGGAAGTCAGGAGAAAAATTAAGGATAGGAAAAGATATAATCGTTTCTGTCGTTAGCAAGGTTCACGGACCTATTAAATTAGGAATCGAAGCTCCTCAAGAAATTTCTGTTTACAGAGAAGAAATTTACCAATCTGTTATGAATACAAACCGGAATTCCATTGCAAAAGAACCTATTCGCTTAAAGTTTTGAAAAATAGAGAATAAACCTAAAAAGGAAATCGAGATTTAAAATAGAATTTGTATGTATATGAATTTGAATATACATTTGGAATTGAAATTTTTAAGATGGTGATATGTGTTTAAAGGTTCGTCAAAAGGGAAATGGCTAAATGGTGCATGAATCGGTATTTATTCATCATTTATTCGAAAATGAATAAGGGAAAAGTGGTCGAAGTTAGTATATTTAAAATTAACAAGAGGAATATTAATGGCTATTCCTATAGCTAAATTAGCTGATATTTTCGAACTAAATGATAAAATTTATGTTGCAGATATTGGAGCAGCAGCTATTGCTGAGGATCCAATTTACAAAAATTTAGTTTCAACAGGTTTTGGACATCTTTATGCATTTGATGGCGATATTCGTCAAATAGAAAAAGTTGAAGAAAGATTTGGTTCAAATTCTTCCGTTCTTAATTATTTTTTGGGTGATGGATGTGAACATATAGCCTATATTTGTTCAGAAGCATCCGGGATGACTTCTATTTTAAAACCTAAGAAAGAAGCGTTAGAATTTTTCAATGGCTTTTCACAATTTGGTGAGGTAATACGTAAAGAAAATGTTAAAACGCATAAATTGAATGACGTTCACGAAATAGACAAAATTCATTTTTTGAAGATGGATATACAAGGAGCAGAGTTGAGCGTTTTGATGAATGGTACAGATAAATTGAGTGATTGTGTAGCGATTCAGCTAGAAGTTTCTTATTTTTGTTTATATGAAGATCAGCCGACGTTCGGTGACATAGATGTTTGGCTTAGAAAGTTTGGATTTGTTCCGCACTGTTTTTTAGATATTAAACGTTGGTCTATTACACCAATTGTAAACAATAATAACTTTAGGAAACCGTTTAATCAACTATTAGAGTCGGATGTTGTATATATAAGAGACCCATTAAATTTAAATAGTTGTTCTGTTGAACAGGTAAAAACATTAGGGTTTCTTGCAGACAACTTTTTTAACAGTCCTGATTTAGCGGCGTACTGTTTGTTAGATTTAATAAAAAGAGAAGTCTTTAGTTCAGAAATAATATCTGTCTATCGTAACGCACATCGTAGTGATATACCAGCTAATTTGGAAAATTTGAATGAGAGAATGCATATTTTTCAAAAAAAATGGTCAAATGTAGATTATAAAAAGTTATTGAAAATAAAAAATCCACGAGATGAACTACATAGTGAGTTGATAGACAAGAGTATCAAATCTATGGAGAATTCTGATTTTCTCTATGCGGAAAAACAGTTTTCACAAATTTTGAAGGATAATCCAATTTCTGAAGAAGCACTATTCGGGCTCGTTTTATGTTCCAGAAATCAGGATAATAGTTTAAAAGCTCTGGAATATCTCAATGAATTATTGCGACTAAATCCAAATCACTCTGAAGCATTGAACCAGTTAGGATTAATTATGGTGGAACAGGGAAAGTTGACTGATGCAAAAAATGCATTTTTTGCAGCCATAAAAAATACCCCTAAATATGTTGAGGTCCAGAGAAACCTTGCAGAGTTATATATTTTAGAAGAAGATTTTGAAACGGGTGTCCAGACCTATTTGACCATTCTCAGAAATCATCCTGAAGATATACCATCTTTATTGCGGATGGCAGAATTGAACAGTCAAGCAGACAATAATAAAGAAGCATCTGAATGGGCGAAACTGGTACTGAAGTTAGAACCTGAACACCCGGTTGCAGGTCAGTTAGTTTCGTAAATGAATACCTGAATTCTCCTTTCCTATAATTATTTATCAATAAAGAGGAAAAATTTGTGAATCTCTAATTGTTAAATTCTTCCTTTTTCTATTTAAGAAGCAGAACCTAAATTGCTCCATGTCAGACCTTCTCATTTCAAAGGATAACTTTACTTATGAGGATTTTATTTTACCTCTAAATAAAGCAGTGAAAGTCCAACTTTCTTCCGATGGGGAAGGATCTATAAATCAATCTCATAAGAACTTACAATCAATTCTTAAGTCCGGTATTTCTGTTTACGGAGTTACAACCGGATTCGGGAAATTGAGTCATGTAAAGATCAACCCTTCAGATCAACGAAAATTACAATTGAATTTAGTTCGGTCTCATGCTGCGGGAGTTGGACAGCCGGTAGAAAAGGGCATTGTTCGAATTATGATGATTTTAAAACTGCTCACTTTTGTAAAGGGATACAGTGGAGTGAGATTGGCTGTCATCAACCAAATTATAGAATTTTTAAATCAGGATATAATTCCGGTAATTCCTGAAAAAGGATCCGTTGGAGCAAGTGGTGATTTAGCCCAGTTAGCGCACATGGGTTTAGCACTCATTGGAGAGGGAAAGGTATTTTACAAAGGGAAAAAAACTGAATCCAAACTTGTCATGAAAAATTTAGGGATGGTTCCATTGCAACTAGAACCTAAAGAAGGAATCAGTATTATTAACGGCACTCAATATTCCACAGCGTTGGCAATAACAATGTTGAACCAATCAAAAAATCTTCTTAAATGTGCTGACATTATCGGTGCATTGTCTGTGGAATCAAGTTTGAGTTCAAGGAATGTTTTTGACCCTAAGATTCATTCCTTAAAAGCTCATCCCGGTCAGAGAAATTCTGCGCAAAATATATGGAATATTTTATCTGACAGTGACATAGTTGTAACTCACAAAGACTGTGGAAAAATTCAGGATCCCTATAGTTTCCGATGTATTCCTCATGTTCACGGAGCCTGTAGGGATATGATAAATTTGGTGGCAGATTGTGTCAATAATGAAATAAATAGTGTAAGTGATAATCCATTGATATTTTCAGAGAATGAAATACACTCATCCGGACACTTTCATGCAGAGCATATTGCACAGGCAATGGATTCAGTTGGAATTGCAATAAGTGAAATCGGAGCTATTTCTCAAAAGAGAATTCATTATTTTATGAAGGGGATTGGAGATAAAATCCCTGCTTTTTTAGCCCTCAATCCGGGATTGGAATCCGGATATATGCTTGCACAAGTAACCGCAGCAGCCCTTGCATCGGAAAACAAGACATTGTCTCACCCTGCAAGTGTTGATAGTATCTCAACCTCAGCAGGACAGGAGGATTTTGTATCCATGGCACCCTGGGCGGGACAAAAAAGTATTCAAATTGCAGAGAATACAACTGTAATTTTAGCCATAGAATTAATGGTTTCCGCAACGGCTGCCCAAGCATTTTTAAAGGATTCAAAACCATCCTCAATCAGCAGAGATATTTTTAAGGAAGTGAATACTTGGTTAAATTATGAAGCAGGAGACAGACCATTGGATAAAGAAATTCAAAAACTGAAAACTTTAGTGGTATCCGGAAAGTTAACAGAAATAGTGAAAACCAGAATAGATTTATTTTAAGGTGATCACAAAAAAATATAAATGAGGACAGGACTCACATTTGATGACATATTAATGGTTCCCAAAGAATCTGATATTTTACCACGGGATGTTGATTTGAAAACCGTTATAACCGCTAATATTACTCTGAATATTCCAATTCTCAGCGCAGCAATGGATACGGTGACTGAAGAAGAGATGGCAAAATCTATTGCCCGTGAAGGGGGTTTAGGGATCATCCATAAAAATCTGTCGATTTCCCAACAGGTTGCCATGGTTGAAAAGGTGAAACGTTCGGAAAGCGGGATGATTATGGATCCGGTAACGTTGACAGCAGATCAAACTATAGGTGATGCAAAAAGGCTCATGAATCTGAACAGCATCAGTGGTTTACCTGTAGTTAATGGTAAAATATTGATTGGAATTCTGACCAACAGAGATATTCGATTTGAAGAGGATCATTCACTGAAAGTGAAGGATAGAATGACCTCAAAAAACTTGATTACAGTTCCTGTGGGGACTACACTGGAAAATGCAAAAAACATATTACAAAAACATCGTATTGAAAAATTATTAGTCGTGGATGATTCCGGTGACTTGAAGGGATTAATTACTGTAAAAGATATTCAAAAAAAGGAATTATTCCCAAATGCCTGCAAAGATAAAAAAGGAAGATTGAGAGTGGGTGCAGCGGTTGGTGTGGGAGATGACGGAGTGAATCGTGCCCAGGCAGTTGGTGAAGCTGATGTAGATGTCATCGTCATAGATACTGCACATGGACATTCCCGGGGAGTACTAAAATGTATTGAGAAAATAAAAACAGCGAATCCGAATATTCCACTGATTGCAGGAAACGTTGCTACCGCAGAAGGTACTATAGCCCTTATTGAGTCCGGAGCAGATTCAGTCAAAGTTGGAATTGGTGCCGGAGCAAGTTGTACCACCCGGGTTATTGCAGGTGTAGGCATCCCTCAACTTACCGCCATACTGGATTGCAGTGAAGAAGCGCAAAAACTTAATCGGACAATTATTGCAGACGGAGGAATTAGATATAGTGGTGATGTGGCAAAATCATTGGCAGGAGGAGCAAACGCCGTTATGTTGGGCAGTATGCTTGCAGGAATGGATGAAAGTCCCGGAGAGACTATTTTATACGAGGGGCGTCAATTTAAAGCATATCGTGGGATGGGTTCCATGGGAGCAATGCAGGAAGGGAGCAGCGATAGATATTTTCAGGAGAACTTACAACCGTCCAAATTAGTACCTGAAGGGATTGAAGGGATGGTACCCTATCGTGGACCTGTTGGGAATACGATTCATCAACTAACAGGCGGATTACGGGCATCAATGGGGTATTGCGGAGCTGGGGATATCGGACAATTACAAAAAAATGCTGAATTTATCCAAATATCCAATGCCGGTGTGCGGGAGAGTCATCCTCATGAAGTTCGGATTGTCAAGGAAGCTCCCAATTACAGAGCCCCCGATATTTAGGATTTACTTAATGAATTTAAATGATTAGTGATTTGAGATTTTCGTCTTGCAGCAGTATTTTTATGGATCAATCCTGATTGAGCCATTTTATCTAAAAAACTTACAGTGTCTTTATACAGGGGTTCTGCTTCTTTAGAATCCTTTGTTGATAAAACATTTTTCATTAATGTTTTTAACCGGGATAAATTATTTATATTGCGTTCTCGACGGTTTTTATCCTGCCGTTCTCTTTTTATTTGTTGGGGATGTCTGTCCATTTTCTTATTAATATTACCTTTTTTAAACGAGGCGAAGTTATCCATTCATAAAAGAAATTTCAAAAGGATATTATTAGAAATTTCTTATAACTTCCGCAGGTTAAATTTTATTGAATTATTATTTGATACATGAAAGTAACATAAAATGGATAAAGATAAACTGGTACAAACTGTCCCGCTATTTAGTGATTTAAGCAAATCATCTCTGAAAAAGATAACGGAAAAAATGGTGTCAAGATCCTATGACAAGGAGAAAATGATATTGATTGAAGAAAGTGCAGGAGAGACATTCTTTCTAATCTACGATGGAACGGTAAAAATAACCAGAATGAGTGATGATGGACGTGAAGTGATTCTGGCTATATTAGGAGAAGGAGATTTTTTTGGAGAAATGGCATTATTGGACGGAGAGGGTAGATCTGCAAATGTTGTTGCACTTGAGAATGCAGAAGTATTAACACTTCAGAGAAGTGATTTTTTAGACATCCTTGAAAAGTTTCCTAAAATTGCCATTCATTTATTGAAGGAACTCACCAGCAGAATAAGGCACAGTGACCAGCAAATTGAAAGTTTATCCCTTAGCGGTGCAGAACAGAGAATTGCCTTGGTACTGATTCGTCTTGCAGAAGAAATGGGAAAAATAAAAGAAGGGACCGTAACCATAGAAAATATTCCCTATCAACAGGATATTGCCAACATGGCGGGAACCAGCAGGGAAACAGTATCAAGAGTGTATAAAATGCTTGAAGATAAACAGTATATTTCCAGAAAAGGAAAAACACTAAGAATAAAAGAATTTTCAACATTCTCCCGTCAATTTACATAAGGGTTTCTCCCTAAAATTAATCATGCAGGATATTATCCAAAGGATAAAGTCCAATGATCATCTTGCTCTTTCCCGGATAATAAGTAAAGTTGAAAATGAAGAATCTATCCCCGATTCTTTTTACATTGATATACATCCAGATACATTAAATTCTATCCGGTTGGGAATAACCGGTCCCCCGGGAGTTGGAAAAAGTACACTCACTGAAAAATTAATAAACAAAATTTTAATGGATGATTTATCCGTAGGAGTGGTTGCCATAGATCCCACAAGTCCATTCACAGGAGGATCGGTTTTGGGAGATCGAGTAAGAATGAATTCATATTCATGGGATGATCGAGTGTTCATCCGTAGCATGGGTTCACGAGGAGATTTAGGTGGATTGTCTAAAAAAGCTGAGGACGCAGGTGATATTATTTCCGCAAGCGGGAAGGATTATATTTTATTCGAAACCGTCGGAGTAGGACAAGGTGAAATTGAGATTGCAAATGTAGCGGATATTACCCTGGTTGTTTTATCCCCGGAATCGGGCGATGAAGTTCAGTTTATGAAAGCAGGTTTACTGGAAATTGCTGACATTTATGTCATCAATAAATCTGACCGTCCCGGAGGAAATAGATTGAAAACTCTCATAACTTCGATGGTTCATTTAAAACAAGATATGAATGGAATAAACCTTCCCATTATAAAAACAGTAGCAAATTCGGGGGAAGGAATTGATGAATTATACGAGGTATTTAAAACATACTTTTCACTTTTAAATGAAAAGGGAATAATCAAATCAAAAAGAATCAAACGGTATAAACATAGAGTGTACAATTTAATTAAGGACGATTTATTAGGAAAATTTTGGTCCCGGGATAAAAAGTCAAAATTAGATAAATTTACCCAAAAAATTGATACGGATAAAAAATCTCCGCACGAATTAGCGCAAATGCTGTTAACATCATGAATGAATTAGAAGAAGACAAACCCTTAGAAATGCCATTTTTAGACCACCTTGAAGAGCTCAGATGGAGACTCATTAAGACCCTCGCAGGAATTCTTTGCGGATCTATTTTATCTTTTTTAATAGTGGATGAAATAATAGCACTGCTCATTCATCCTGTGAATGCTGTAAGCAATCCTTTAAATCTCCAGGTTCTCCAGATTCAGGGGATGTTTATGATAAAATGGGGATTATCCTTCATTTGTGGAAGTATTTTATCTCTTCCTCTTATCACATATCAAATATGGGAATTTGTATCTCCTGGACTTCACCTGAAAGAAAAGAAAATTGCATTTCCATTAATTTTATTTACTTTTATTTCATTCATCACCGGTATTTTATTTGCCTATTTTATACTCATTCCAATTTCGTTGAACTTTTTCACATCAATGGGATATATCGGTATTCAAAATAATTTTTCAATTACTTATTATTTAAGTTTTATCACATGGCTCATGATTGGATGCGGAAGTTTATTTGAATTACCAGTATTGATATTTATTCTGGCAAGACTCAATATTGCAACTCCATCTTTTTTAAGACATTACAGAAAGCATGCAATTATTAGCATCATGATTTTATCAGCTATAATTACTCCTCCGGATCCTGTCAGTTTGATCATCATGACGATTCCACTCATCGTGATTTATGAAATCAGTGTTGGAGTAGCCTATTTAGCGAAACCAAGGATAAGTTCCGGTTCCGATAGTTGACGCTCACTTTTCCAGGGGGATCCATGAAACAATCTCTGAAAGAAATAACGAAAGTCATAAAGAAGGATATTCGTTTATTTGAAAAAGAATTTGATGATGCCTTAAGTTCAAAAGTGAAGCTCATTCAAACTGTCAGCCGTTTTTTAATAAATCAAAAAGGAAAAAGAATTCGTCCTGTATTGACGATATTGGCTGCCAGGGTTTGTGGAGAACCAACACCAAATAGTTATAAAGCCGCAGCCATGATTGAATTACTACACATTGCCACATTGATTCACGATGATGTAGTTGACGGTGCCGTGAAAAGAAGAGGATGGTTTTCCATCAATCGAATTTGGGGAAATAAATTAGCGGTTCTAATGGGTGATTACGTTCTCAGTAAATCATTGATCTATATGATAAAAATTAAAGATTTTGATGTTCTGAATCTCATTTCAAGAACAGCTGAATTAATGAGTGCGGGAGAAATATTACAGTTGGATCACCGGTTTAAAAAACATCCTTCTGAAGATGTTTATTTTGATTTGATCCGTCAGAAAACAGCATCCTTAATCGCTTCTGGATGTGAACTGGGTGCCATGACAACATCAAAATCAAAAGAGGATTGTGATTCTATGCAAACCTATGGATATAATCTGGGAATAGCATATCAAATCAGGGATGATCTGTTTGATTTATTAGGTAATGAATCGTTCACCGGTAAGGATAAAGGAATTGATGTGAAAAAAAATACTCTTACGCTACCCATGATACACAGTTTGCATTCCCTTCCAAACAAAGAAAGCCGTAGACTATTAAAATTAGTGAAGATAAAATATAAACCTAAAGATACACTTAAAGAAATTATTCAATTAATTGAAAAAGGAAATGGATTTAATTATGCCAGAAAAAAAATTGATCATTTCACTCAAACTGCTGTGGAGTCCTTGTCACAATATCCAGATTCTGTTTATAAAGAATCTATGATAAACCTGGCTCGGTTCAACGAAACCAGAATTTATTAACCATAAAATAAGATTGTTGAAAATTCTATTCATCAGATTCAGTTCAATTGGAGATGTTGTTTTAACCACATCTCCGGTTTGGTCATTAAAAAAGGAATTTCCTGATGCACAAATCCACTTTTTAACACTGGAAGAAAATGCTCCACTTCTGGAAGGAAATTCAAGCATTGACCGATTACATGTGTTAGAAAAATCTGCTGGAGTCTTTAAATTAATTTCTGTAGGGAATTACCTAAACGACTGTGGATATGAAATTGTTGTGGATATGCATGATTCATTACGATCAAAAATTATTCGGAGTAGGATGAAATCCGCCAAACCTTATTCTCTGAAAAAACCCAGGTGGAAGCGATTGAAATTATATGTATTTCATAAAAATGATTTCCAAAAAGATTTTTCACAATTGAGATTATTTCATTCAGTCATTCAAGAACTTTTGGCTCAAGAAAATCATTCTTCAACATCACTTTTTGTATCTGAAAGTGAAAAGGAGGAAGCAAAACTGCTTTTATCTAAAAATGGAATTAAAGGGAATAAATATATTGTGTGTATTCCCGGTGCGGCCTGGAAAAATAAGACGTGGAAAAAGAAAAATTATTTAGAATTATTTAATTATTTTATGGAAGAAAGCTTTGAGATTATTTTGCTTGGAGCTGATAAGGATGTCATTTGTAATGAGTGTGCAATGGAAAATAATTCTTTGATCAATATGTCCGGAAAAACTGGTTTCAGGCAATCCTTTGCTATTATTTCCCAGGCACACATGGTAATTGGCAGCGATACGGGATTTGTTCACGGTGCGGAAGCTTTGGGAATCCCTGCTGTCATGTTCCTGGGACCAACCTCAACAGAAACCGGTGCCGGTGTTACAAAATCCATATCAAAAAACATTCAGTTACCGGACATTTGGTGCCGTCCATGTTCCCAAAATGGAAGCAGACCCTGTTACAGATCCGAGAAATTCTGCATGAATGAAATTCTTCCTAAAAATGTAATAAATCAAGTGAGAGAAATGATACCGACACGATGAAGATATTTTGGATCATATTTTACAATGTTTTTCTCTATCCTCTTTTTTGTATCGGAGCTTGTGTTGGTGCATTATTCAATGAAAAAATTCGTACAGGGTTGAAAGGAAGATGGAATACATATTCTAAGTTAAAATTATTTAAAAATAATTTACCTAAACACGCAGATGTTTATTGGTTTCATGCCGCTTCCCATGGGGAATTTGAGCAGTTGAAACCTATTCTGGAAGGATTGAAGGAAGTGGAACCTTCATCCAAAACCATTGTTTCTTTTTTCTCTCCTTCCGGATTTACAAATGTAGAGGATGAAAATATTGATTGTAAAATATATCTTCCTTTTGATTTTCCATGGACGATGCCTAGAGCACTAAACCTCATAAAACCGAAGAAAATTATTTTTGCTGAATATGATGTTTGGCCAAATATGGTTTGGATTGCCAACCTTAAAAATATTCCAACCACAATATTTTCCGTTCATTTTTCAGATAGAACGCCGAAACTATTTCCTGTTATACGAAATTTTTATCGTACAGTGTATGGAGCATTATCACATATTTATTCCGAAACACAATCCGATATTGAGAAAGTAGAACGGTTGCTCGGAAAAACTTCCCTTCCAATTGTTAAAGTGTTGGGAAATCCAAGATATGACCAGGTAAAGAAAAAAACAGATCATTTTACTGAAAAAAGAACATTATCTGTATTATTAAGAAAAAAACGGATTATAGTTGGAAGTGCCTGGCAAGAGGATGAGGATGTTATTTTGAAACCTCTCACCGAGGTATTAAAAGAGGATCAATCCGTTTCTCTTATTTGGGTTCCTCATGAACCAAATCAGAATAATATAGATCGAGCATTTGAACACTTCACATCAGCTGGTTTGACAACAATAATTCATACGAATAAAAATACTCAAATTTCTGAAAAGGAACGAGTTGTAATAGTGGGTGTAGTAGGAATGTTATCGTCTTTATATTGGGACGGGCAGTTGGCGTATGTGGGAGGAGGATTCTCAACGGGAGTTCATAATGTGATGGAACCTGCAATTGCACGACTACCGGTATTATTTGGACCCAAATTCGACAAATCCCACGCAGCGAAAGAATTAATATCTGAGCATGGAGGATATAGCATTTCATCCGGTGAAGAATTCAGGAGTAAATTGGACGCCGTTTTTACAGATAAAAATTTCTTTTTACGATCGAGTTTTTCCGCAACAGATGTCATTCACAAAAATCTTGGTTCTGCAACCAGAATTGTAAGAGGAATTTTACGGGATTGAAGGGATTAAATTAGGATAATATGAGCGAAAATAAACCAAAAATAACAGACCCAAGCCGTATTTTAACCGTAGCAAATATGATTAGCCTGTTACGTGCTTTTTTATCATTACCCATCATTTATACATTACAAAATTCTGAATGGAGATTATGGACTTTTATTCTCATTCTCATTGCTGTAGTGTCTGATATGCTGGACGGATTTTTTGCCAGAAGAGCCCATGAAGTAACCCATTTCGGAAAGTGGATGGATCCAATAGCAGATTTTATTTGCCTTGCTTCTGTTACTTTTTATTTGGTGTTAAATGATATGTTTCCCATGTGGTTTTTCGCTTTTTATTTTTTACGGTATACTACAATTGCGATCTTATCAATTTATTTAATGAATCATTCCGGATTGGTACTCAGCTCAAATTGGTATGGAAAATGGGCCAGTGGAATAACTGTTCTCACCACAGTCCTTCATATTTTTACTGTCCCATTTCTTGATTGGCTTCGTTTAATTTCTTTGTATTCTGCTTCCATTTTATTACTTATCAGTTGGGTGATTTATATAAAATCGATTGTTAAAAATATAAGAAACCTTATTAAATAATGAAATTTACAAATTTGTTCAATGCATTATCCCGAACAAGAAAAGCAATGCAATCTGCAATAAATAATGTATTGGGTAAACAGGTTAAGGAAGAAACAATTGATGAGTTTGAATCACAACTCATCACCGCAGATTTAGGTGTTCAGACAGTGGATGAAATCATGTCTATTTTTAAAAAGGAAAAACAGGAAGACTTTCTTTTATCCCTGAAGACTTATTTATTATCGGAATTAAATCACTCTGATGATTTTCTTTCAAAAATAGATTTACCTGCAGTTATTCTTGTTGTAGGCGTAAACGGAACAGGAAAAACTACCACATCCGCAAAACTGGCACATTATTATAAACAATCCGGGTATGATCCTATGCTGGTCGCAGCGGATACGTACCGGGCAGCAGCAATTGAACAATTGAAATTATGGTCAAATAGATTGAATATCCGTTTTATCGCAAATGAAAAAACCAAGGACCCTTCTGCAGTTCTTTATGATGGGTTGCAATCAGCACAATCATCTAAGACAGATATTGTCATTGTAGACACTGCAGGAAGACTCCACACTCACACTGATCTGATGGAAGAATTGAGTAAAATGGAACGGGTTGTGAAAACTAAATTTTCTTCTTTTACATTACGTTCTTTATTAACTATTGACGCAACCATTGGACAAAACTCTCTCCAGCAGGCAAAGGAATTCCAACAGCATATCCAGATAGATGGTGCTGTCTTGACTAAAATGGATGGTACAGCAAAAGGAGGAATCGTTTTTCCACTGTATCATCAAACCGGAATTCCTGTTTATTTTATCGGACTCGGAGAAGATTTAGATAATCTCTGTGTGTTTAACAGTGAGGAATATGTTGCGTCATTGGTGGATTATTAATGGATTTCGATTTGTACCAAATTAATTTAAACAGGAAAAATAATTACCCCGTCATTCATGGCGGGGAATTTGAACCAAAACAAAAACAAAGGGGTTTTATCCCCCATAATTTGAATGTTTTCATGATAAATAATGAGTCCACTCCCAATAGGTCAAATTGGGCTAAAGCCCCGTTTTTTCAGAATGGTCATCCCCAAGCTGAAGCATGGGGTAATGACTCAAACAATAAACCAACGCTTCATTTCTCTACGCTAAACGGAGGGTATTAACTGCTTTCCGATGTGAACTCAAATATGAAAGACGAAATAAAAAATGTAAACATCATCAGTCTGGGATGCGCTAAAAATTTAGTGGATTCTGAAATTATAATGGGTGGGTTTGTCAAATCAGGATTAAATGTAGTTGAAGATCCGGAAACCTCAGATGTTATATTGGTAAATACATGCGGATTTTTAGACATCGCCCGTGAAGAATCCGTGAATACTATTCTGGAAGCAGCACAGCTTACAAAAGATACAGACAAAAAATTGGTGGTCATGGGATGTTTATCCGAAAGATACTCAACGGAATTAAAAAAAGAAATTCCTGAAGTGGACAGATTTTTCGGATCGAATGATCACAACCAGATACTTTCCTATTTAACGGGAAAAGACTTTATGAAGGACGACCCTGAATTTTTTCGTTCACTGCTGACACCATCACATTATGCTTATTTGAAAATTGCCGAAGGATGTGATAACGGGTGTTCGTTTTGCAGTATTCCTCAAATGAGGGGACTTCAAAAAAGCAGATCCATTGACGCCATTGAAGCGGAAGCAATTCGTTTGGTTGAAAAGGGAGTCAAGGAAATTCTCGTTATTGCCCAGGATACCACATCTTATGGTTGGGACTTGAAACCAAAACAATATTTAAGTGAATTGCTTACTACTCTGGATCAGATCGGAGAACCGTTGCGGTGGATTCGTCTCCATTATGCCCATCCTGCTCATTTGTCCATCAAAACGATGGAGGCCATGGCTTCGTCTGAAAAAGTTTGTAAATACCTGGATATCCCCATTCAGCATGCATCAGACAAAATTCTTAAATCCATGAAAAGGGGGCTGAATCAGGATGGAATAAGAAAACGTCTCAACAGATTGCGGAAGTTCATTCCGAATATTCGTCTGAGAACGACATTGATAGTAGGTTATCCCGGAGAAACTGAAGATGATTTTCAGGAATTATGCAATTTTGTACAGGAACTTCAATTTGATAGATTGGGAATTTTTACCTATTCGGAAGAAGAAGGAACCTCAGCAGCATTTTTGGAGGATGATGTTCCCCGTGAAGTGAAGGACGAACGGAAAGAGGAATTACTTTCTATTCAAAACGACATCATGCTGGAGAAAAACAGTAAATTGGTTGGGAAGGGTATGGATGTTTTGATTGATGAATCAGGAGAAACGGTTTCTGTAGGGAGAACCGAATTTGATTCACCTGAAGTGGACCACATAGTGAGAGTGGAAGGAAAACAAAAACCGGGGGACTTTCTCAAAGTTCACATTACAGATTATAATGAGTTTGAGTTGGTTGGGACAAGAGAAGATTGAGTGAAATCATTTGTTGGTTTTGTGAATAATAATATTGGGTAGCTTCACAATATGACCAACAACGATTTAGAAAAAAGACTCTGGAAGGCTGCGGATCAACTCCGGGCGAATTCATCTTTAACAGCACAAGAATATTCCCGGCCGGTTTTGGGAATGATCTTCCTGAAATACGCAGACCATCGCTTTACAGAAGCGGAATGGGAATATGCCGCAAGAGGTGGTTTGAAAGGGATGCGTTATCCTTGGGGAGATACAATAACAAAAAATGATGCCAATTTTCATAAATATTGGAAAGATGATGAGGAATATGAAAATAGTAATATAAAGGGAATTGATACATGGAGATATAGTACGGCTCTTGTAGGAAGTTTTCAACCCAATGGTTTCGGTCTATTCGATATGGCAGGTAATGCTGCAGAATGGTGCCAAGATTGGTATCAATGGGATTATTATAAAACATCACCAAAACTGAATCCGCTCTGACCAGATTCAGGGAAAATAAAAGTTACCTGAGGTGGTCATTGGTATAGCTGGCATAAAAATCTGCGAATTTATAATCGAGGTGGTAGTCCACCAAATGTTGAATGGTGGCAGGATGTTCAGGGATTTCGATGTGTGAAAGATTTGGATTGAGACATTGTTTGAGGGTAGTGATATCACTTAAAATCAATTATAGTTTGTTGTAATAAAAATTAGTAATTAACCCGTCCTTTAGGTCGTGGGTATTGACTTTCTCAGATTGGAGGGATTTATTCCAAAACGAACAATCAATCACTTTTTTGGGCTAAAGCCCTGAGTTTTTTTTAATATCGTCCCCGCCATAAATGACGGGGTAAATATCAAGGTAAAATCAAACATATTTGACAAATGTGTATGGTACAAAATTTAATTTCTCTGCCATTGCATTCAATGTTTTATCCGTCGTAAGTTTGGCATTATGGCAGAGTTTCGCATTCATTCGGACTTTAAACCCAGGGGAGATCAACCCAATGCAATCCGGGAATTGAATGAAGGATTAAACCGGGGAGATAATCATCAGGTATTACTGGGAGTCACCGGTTCGGGGAAAACTTTTACATTGGCAAATGTGATTGAAAAGGTTCAAAGACCCACATTGATCATTTCTCACAATAAAACTCTTGCGGCTCAACTATATGGTGAATTCAAGCAGTTATTTCCGGAGAATGCAGTTGAATATTTTATCAGTTATTATGATTATTACCAGCCGGAAGCGTATATGCCGGTGACGGACACATTTATCGAAAAAGAATTTTCAATGAATGAAGAAATTGATAAACTTCGCCTGAAAACTACCAGTTCCCTCATGGAACGAAAGGATGTGATCGTCGTCAGTTCTGTTTCATGTATTTATGGAATCGGATCTCCATCAGATTATAAAGAACAGATGATTTATTTAAAAAAAGGAGAACCATTTGATCGGCGGGACATTTTTAAAAAATTGATCCATATACATTATTTGCGAAATGACACAGTCCTTGAACGGGGAAATTTCCGTGTCAGGGGAGATGTGGTTGATATTTATCCTGCTTATGAGGATGTGTGCATCAGAATAGGAATGGATGGAACACAGATAGATGAAATTTCCACTTTTGATCCGCTAACCGGTGAGATCATCCGCTCCATGGATAGTGTTTTTATTTACCCTGCAAAACATTTTGTTACGGATGAAAAAACGATTGCAAAAGTGATAATTGAAATTCAGAAAGAATTGAATGAAAGATTAACTTATTTAAAAGAAAATGGAAACTTATTAGAAGCTCAAAGATTGGAACAGCGAACTAATTTTGACATGGAAATGATGAGGGAAATCGGGTTTTGTTCAGGGATTGAAAATTACTCCCGTTATTTTGCCGGAAGAAAACCCGGTGAGAGACCCTGGACTCTTATTGATTTTTTCCCTGATGATTTTTTAACGATCATTGATGAATCCCATGTGACACTTCCCCAGATCCAGGGAATGTATAATGGAGATCGAAAACGGAAGGAAAATCTGGTTGAGTATGGATTTCGTTTACCCAGCGCCTTGGATAATCGCCCATTGAAATATGATGAATTTTTGCACATCCAAAATCAAATGATTTATATGTCTGCTACTCCTGCGATTCGTGAACTTGAATTGAGCGGTGGCAGTATTGTGGAACAGGTAATTCGCCCAACGGGATTGCTGGACCCCGAGGTGGAAATTCGTAACACTCACGGACAAATTGATGATCTGATAGGTGAAATCAGGGATAGAACAAAATCCGGTGAACGTGTTTTAATTACAACATTGACCAAACGAATGTGTGAGGATTTAACAGAATATTTAAAGGGGATAAATTTGAAAGTCCGTTATTTACATTCAGACATCAAAGCATTGGAACGAGTAAAGATTTTACGGGATTTACGTTTAGGCGAATTTGATGTGCTGGTTGGGATCAATTTATTAAGAGAAGGATTAGATCTTCCGGAAGTATCATTAGTAGCAGTTTTGGATGCAGATAAACAGGGATTTTTACGGTCACGCAGTGCGCTAATGCAAGTTGCGGGAAGGGCATCAAGGCATATAGGTGGAAAAGTGATTCTTTATGGGGATAGGATTTCTGATGCAATGGAATATCTCATTAAAGAAACTGATCGAAGACGAAAAATTCAAATCACTTTTAATAAGAAGAATAATATTGTTCCCAAAACAATCTATAAATCTATGGAAGACGTGATGCATACGACAGCAGTGGCAGATTCTCTGGGAAGGAGAAATATAGAAAAAAGTTATACAAAAAAAGATCAAGACTATTTAGAAATGGATACTCATCTTGCTTTGGACATGATGCGGCAGGAAATGCTGTCTGCTGCGGATGAAATGGAGTTTGAACGAGCTGCAGTTCTGCGTGATCAAATTCAACAGCTGGAAGAGGAATTAAATCCTCCATCTAAAGTGAAAGATTTTTATTCACCCTTAAAAAAGGAAGGGTCCGGATAATGAACGTTTTAGTGACCGGTGGCGCTGGTTATATTGGTTCCCATGTAGTTCTGGACCTGCTGGATAACGGACACGAAGTAACTGTATTGGATGATCTTTCTCTTGGATTTGAAACCAATGTGGACAATCGAGCCAATTTTATCAAGGGTTCAACTTTGAGCGATCAGGATTTAAAAACAGCATTTTCAACTGACCCGGATGCAGTCGTTCATCTGGCAGCCTGGAAAGCCGCCGGTGAATCTATGGTTCATCCTGAAAAATATTCAATTAATAATATAAGTGGTACACTGAAGTTATTGGCGGTAATGGCGGATTCAGAAGTACAGAAAATGGTATTTTCTTCTTCAGCTGCTGTCTATGGTTTTCCTGAATACCTGCCTGTAGATGAAAAACATCAAACCGATCCAATTAATTATTATGGCTATACTAAATTGGCTATTGAAGACAACCTTCGCTGGTATTCAGAATTGAGAGGAATTTCATTTGTTTCATTAAGATATTTCAATGCAGCAGGATATGACCCTCAAAAAAGAGTAACCGAACCGGAACAAAATCCTCAAAATTTACTGCCAATTGTGATGGAAGTTGCTTCAGGAAAAAGAAACAAATTAGAAATTTACGGGAATGATTATAATACAGCCGATGGAACGTGCATCCGAGATTATATTCATGTGTCCGACCTTGCTTCTGCTCATACAAAAGCAATTCATTTTTTACAGCAAGAAAGGAAAGATCTAATTGTGAATTTAGGAACTGGATGCGGTCATTCTGTACTAGACGTTGTTCATGAAGCACAACAAATAACTCAACATCCCATTCCCCATGAGTTTGTGAAACGCCGTAAGGGAGATCCTGAAAAACTGATCGCTTCGTTTGAAATGGCAAAAGATGTCTTGAATTGGACTCCGCACCAATCTGACCTAAAACAAATTTTACAAACGATGTGGGAAATTCTTCAGCCAAGAGTAAACTCATTTCAACCTGAAGTAATAAAATAGAAAATATGGATAAAAATAGACTTCAAAAACAATATGGAATTATTGGAAATTCCGATCTAATTCAACAGGTATTGGATCTTGTTCTGCAGGTAGGTCCGGTAGATATTACCGTTCTTATTACCGGTGAATCGGGAACTGGAAAAGAATTGATCGCCAAAGCAATTCATGGAATAAGCCGAAGATCACAGCGGGAAATGGTAACCGTAAACTGTGGAGCGATACCTGAAGGAATTATTGAGAGTGAACTGTTCGGACATAAAAAAGGAGCTTATACAGGAGCGGGAGCAGACCGGAAAGGATATTTTGAATCAGCACATAAAGGGACGATTTTTTTGGATGAAATCGGGGAGATGCCTTTGGACACTCAGGTAAAAGTGTTAAGAGTTTTAGAAAGCGGCGAATTCATGAGGGTGGGAGATTCTAAAACATTATACACTGATGTTCGGGTCATTGCAGCAACGAATAAAAATTTAGATGAATTGATTCGGGAAAATCGTTTCCGAAATGATTTATTCTATCGATTAAAAACTGTGACGATTGACGTTCCTGTTTTAAGACAGAGAATAGAGGATCTATCTGCCCTCATTGAAAGGTTTGCCCTGCAATTTTCTCGAAGTAATGATATTCTTTATCGGGGGTTTATACCGGAAGCGGTCCGCAGAATGAAACAGCATGATTGGCCCGGAAATATCAGGGAATTGAAAAATTTTGTCGAAAGCATTCTTGTTTTGGAAAGAGGAGAACGGATTACAGTAGAAATGGTGGAAAAACACTTGGGAGTTTCTTTTCAAAACAAATCTGTTAATAACCAATTACCTATTCCCGTAAACCAATCCCCGGAATCCGCTGAAAGGGAATTAATCCTGAGACAATTGTTTCTGCTCCGCCAGGATGTTGAATCCATAAAACAATTGATGGGTTCAGGACGCATTACTTTGAATCCCGGTGGTGAAATAGGACATTTTCCAAGAAAGGAGGAATCCATCAATTTACCGGGAAAAATTGAAGAACATGATCCCAATAATATCAAAGGAGAAGCCATAGGAGATACAAGCCTCCAGAATCTCGAAAAAGAATTGATCATTCGAACACTGAAGTTTCACAATAATAACCGAAGGGCTGCTGCAAAAACCTTGGGAATGAGTGAACGAACATTGTATCGGAAAATTAATGAATACGGGATCGCACCTAAAATTAAACGGGGAATAAAATAGTCGGATAATGAAACATTCAGGATTTATGAAAAAATCACATATTCCCTGGTGGATATTTCTATTCTTTTTAAGTCTTGATTGCGGGTATTATTCACTGGCAGGTTCGATTCCACCCCATATTCGCAGTATTTCAATCCCCCTGCTGGAAAATCAAACTGCTGAATTCGGAATTTCAGAGGAAATCACTGATAATCTTCTTGAAAAATTCACAGATGAAAATATTTTACGTGTAGTGGATGTTGAAAATTCAGATTCTATTTTAAAAGGTTCCATCGTTCAGGCGGAAGATATACCGTACACATATTCAAAAGAAGAGGTCGTGGGGGAATATCGGTTTACAGTCGCGATTGATATTGAGTGGATAGATGTGGCTAACGAAAAGGTTTTATTAGACAAAAGATTTAAAGGATGGGGTGCGTATGGAATCGGAGGAGACATCAGCTCCGATGAAATTGATAACGACGGAGACGGACTGATCGATGATGAGGATCCGGATGAAATTGGGGATGCCCGAACATTTGCAACTAAAGTTGCTGTGGGTAAGATCGCCCAGGATATTTTAAATGACATTTTAACGACATGGTAAAAAAATGAAATCAAAACAGGTAACAATATCAACACTGGAAGAATGTGTTGATAAAAAAGTAACGCTTAACGGATGGGTTTATAACAAGAGAACCAGTGGAAAAATCTGGTTTCTCCTGTTGAGAGATGGGACCGGATTAACTCAATGTGTTGTCGTAAAATCAGGAGTTGATCCTGAAATATTTGAGTTAAAAAATACAATTACGCAGGAATCATCCGTCTCAATAACCGGAATTGTACGAAAAGATGATCGCTCAGTGGGAGGATTTGAAATAGGTGTGGAATCCATTGAAATTCACCAAATTGCTGATGAATATCCCATTTCTCCCAAAGAACATGGAACCGATTTTCTCATGAATCACAGGCATTTATGGATGAGGAGCAGTAAACAGCATGCCATCTTAACCATACGTCATCATGTGATTAAAGCCTGCCGTGATTTTTTCGACAGGAATGGGTTTATTTTAATGGATTCACCAATTTTAACTGCCAATGCAGTAGAAGGTACGTCTAATTTATTTGAGGTAGATTATTTTAATCGCTCCGCTTATTTAACTCAGAGTGGACAACTTTACGGTGAAGCAGGAGCCATGGCGTTTGGAAAAATTTATTGCTTCGGTCCCACCTTCAGGGCAGAAAAATCGAAGACAAGACGTCACTTGACCGAATTCTGGATGGTGGAACCGGAAATTGCCTATTGTGATCTGGATGAAAATATGACATGGGCGGAGCAATTTGTAGAACATATTGTAAGCCATTGTCTTGAAAATTGCCAAACCGAGTTGGATATTTTAGAGCGGGATATAACAAAATTAGAAAAGGTTAAAACTCCATTTCCCCGAATTACCTATGATGAAGCTGTTCATATTCTGAAGAAGAAAAATGCTGATTTTCAATACGGTTCAGATTTTGGAGGAACAGACGAAACCCTTATTTCAGATGAATTTGATCGTCCTGTCATGGTGCACCGCTGGCCTGAAAAAATAAAACCATTTTATATGAAACGGGATGAACAGAATCAAGAACTTGCATTAGGTGTTGACATGTTAGCCCCTGAAGGATACGGTGAAATAATCGGAGGCGGTCAGAGAGAAGATGATCACGATATTCTTGTGGACAGGATTAAGAAACATGATCTTCCAATGGATGTTTTTGGCTGGTATTTAGATCTCAGAAAATACGGTTCTGTACCCCATTCGGGGTTTGGATTGGGAATTGAAAGAACAGTCACATGGATAAGCGGAATTCGACATATCCGGCAGACCATTCCTTTTCCACGAACATTGACACGACTTGAACCATGAAAAGGTATCGAGGGAAAATTTCTGTGTTTGGAGGAAGGGAAGTCTCACCTAAGGATTACGAAGACTCCATAAAAATTGGAATACGGTTAGCTGAGGAAAATTATCTCGTATTTTGCGGAGGTGGCTCCGGTGTAATGGAAGCGATCTCAAAAGGAGTCAAAGAGGGAGGAGGAACCTGTATCGGAATACTGAAGGGAATCAATGGAGATGAAGCCAATGACCATTTAACATTGGCGATTCCTACCGGAATTGGAATTGGACGAAATGTAATTCTGGCTTATAATTGTGATGCCGCTATTGCCATTGCTGGAAAATACGGAACTTTAAGTGAAATTGCCCATGCTCTTTCCCTTGATAAAAAGGTAGTGGGTTATAAAACATGGGATATTGAAAATATTGATTCGGCTGACTCTCCCAATGAAGTTCTTGAAAAAATAAATTCTATTATTCCGAAATGAACAACCACCAAAGGTGCATAAAGTTTAGAATAAGTGGAAAAGTGCAGGGAGTCTGGTTTCGTGCTTTTACTCGGGATAAAGCGATTTCATTGAATGTAGATGGATGGGTGAAAAATAATGCGAACGGATCGGTTTCCGGTGAGGCTGTGGGAGATGAAGGAAATATAGAAAAATTTATTCAATTCCTGAAAAATGGTCCCCCTAATTCAAAAGTTGAAGATATTTATATTGAAGAGAGTCCTGAAATAGGTCAATATCTGGGATTTGAAATTCGTATTTAAATTTACTTAATGAAATCCTCATGAAAATTGCACTCTGTCAGGTGAACCCCATACTGGGTAATTTTTCATTTAATTTAGACAAAATTAAATCGTTTTACAACAAAGCCATACAATCCGGGGCAGAATTGGTTATTTTCCCGGAAATGTCGGTATGCGGGTATCCTCCTCAGGATCTGATTTGGGAGAGTGGTTTTGTTACAGAATGTGAAAAGACCATTAAAACCATAGCATCTTTTTCCAAAATTCCCGTCATTTCGGGATTTATTCGCAGGGATAAAAACAAAATATTTAACAGCGCCGCACTTGTGAGAAACGGTGAAATATTATTTGTTTATGATAAAATGCTTTTGCCTACATATGATGTGTTTGATGAGGACAGATATTTTACTCCAGGGGAAAATGTGGGAATCACTGAAGTAGTAATCGGGGAAAAAAATAGAAAGATCGGGATCCAAATTTGCGAGGATCTATGGGATATGGATTATGAATTGAAATTAACTAATGAACTTGCACAAAATGGAGCGGAGGTCATAATCAACATTTCGGCGTCTCCTTTTCATGATAATCAATGGGAAATTCGACAAAAACTGATTAAAAATAAAGTACAGG
>CAZSIH010000013.1:0-30569 GCA_964606925.1 uncultured bacterium | reverse complement strand
TATTTTCCACACTGATACAAGTAGAATCAGACAAGGAATATTCAGTATCATACAATATTGTATCATCTCACACAGTATCTGACATAAAGATATTTCCTTTTCAGGACAAGGACAAGACCGAAATGCCGGGAGTGATCAAATATATGGATGCATCCTTTTATGCAGAAGATGCTGTTTATCCCGAGACAATTCTTAATGTATCAGACCGGTTGGTGATGAGAGACTTGGATCTGTTGAACATCAGTGTGGTTCCTTATCTTTATAATCCTTCACAGCAGACATTGGAAGTGATAGATGAGATTGAGATTGAGGTAACGGAATCAGGAGAACGGGATGATGGAGGAAGGTCAGAAAGGCTTCCGTCCAGGGTATTTGAGAAGTTGTATTCAACGTTGGTGTTGAATTATGAGGAACGGAGTCGTGATGAGGCGTTTCAGGATCCTGCAATATTGTATATTTGCGGTGGGAGTTCAGAGAACAATTCCAGTTTTCAGCAGTTGGTTGAGTGGAGACATCAGCGTGGATATGTTGTTTATACAGCTTCCTTGAGTGAGACAGGGAGTTCATCCAGTTCTATTAAGAATTACATCCAGAATGCGTATAACAATTTCAGTCCTCCACCGGAGTATGTAGCAATTGTGGGAGACGTAGGCGGTTCGTACAATGTTCCTACATTTTATGATGGATGGGGACACAATACTTATGGAGATCAATGTGAAGGAGATCAACCCTACTGCCAGTTAGATGGTAATGATCTGTTTCCTGAGATATTTATAGGTAGAATCTCTATACGGTCCACTACTGATCTGGCTATCGTTGTAAATAAGATCCTTCATTATGAAAAAGGAACTTATGCTTCATCCATGCTTCCTTATTATGAAAAAGCAGCGTTAATTGGTGATCCTAGTTCTTCAGGTATTTCCACTGCTATCACGAATGAATATGTGGAAGAAATACTTATTGCACATGGATTTGAAGATGTAAGGATTAAAACATCTGGCGGGAGTTGGTCAAGTTGGATGCAGAGTCAGTTGAATGAAGGGGTTCTCTATTTTAATTATCGAGGATACTTGGGTGTGAGTGGATTTGGAAATTCAAATATTGATGCGGCAAATAACGGGCATAAGTTACCACTTGCAACTGTATTGACCTGCGGTACCGGTTCTTTTGCAGAGGATCAAACAAGTATTTCAGAAAAATTCTTAAGAGCCGGATCAGTTTCCAATCCCAAAGGCGGAATTGCAGGAATATCCACTGCAACATGGAACACACACACACTTTTTAACAATATTATAGACATGGGGATTTACGATGGAATAATTGCCAAGAATATAGAAACGGCTGGGGGCGGACTTGCCCATGGCAAATTAGTTTTGCTCAGTGCTTATCCTACAGACCCGTATAATTGGGTCAGTGCATTTACACAGTGGAATAGCCTCATGGGAGACCCCGCTACGCATCTCTGGACGGATACCCCTGATTATATCAATGTTCAATTTGAAGAAAACATTCCATTTGGCACCAATTTTCTGGATGTACATGTATATGGTCCCAATGGCATTTTCATTGAGGATGCAATGGTCACGGTGCATAAAGGAGATGATGAAATATTTTTCAATACCTTTACGGACCAAAATGGTAATGTAACTCTGGATTTGACCTATGATTATGGTGGCGAAGTCAACCTCACAATAACCAAGCAAAATTATATTCCTTTCTTAGGATCATTTGAAATTAATACCCTGGGAAAATTGATTAATTTGGATCCTGACCAGGAAGTGGAATTAGACGACGGGGAAGATGGGAATGGAATATTAAATCCGGGAGAAACAATTGACATTCAAATTCCAATTAAAAATTTTGGCTTGTTAAGTGTCACCGGTCTTCAAGCAACGTTGGAATCCACTTCCCCATATGTGACTTTGACAGATAATAATTCCTATTACGGGACCCTCAATGCTGGTGCATTTTCCTTTGGAGATGCATTTACCCTGTTTTTGGATCCTTCAGCAATTGATCGGGAAGATTTAGGTCTTCGCATTCACATCATGGACGATTCAGGCGAGGAGTGGGTTGGTTCTGTTCCTTTAATGGCAAAAGGTGGATATCTGGTCGTAGCAAATGATGTATTTATAGAAAAAAATCAAACTACGGACATTCCTGTTTCTGTACAAAATAACGGATCTATACAAGTGGAAAATGTGATGGCGGAATTAAGTTATAATGGAGAATTGATTGATATTATAGACGGTGACGGATCTTGGGGAACCATTCAACCAAGTGAAACGATTGTCTGTTTTGATTGTTTTACGATTTCAGCAGGAAATGATATGGTTAATGGGACATTAATATCCTTGGCTGTACAGTTTTATAATTCAGCTGGTTACGATAACAGGAAAACACTCACATTGCAAGTGGGGGAGGTTACAGAATCAGATCCCTTGGGTCCTGATGCTTATGGATACTATATTTATGATATGGAGGATACAGAATATGATTTTACCCCTGCTTATGACTGGATTGAAATTGATCCGGGATACGGTGGTTCTGGTACAGACTTAAATTTATCTGATAGCGGAAATGGGATTTTCGGTAATTCTTCAGAGATAGTGGATCTTCCGTTTACTTTCAGGTTCTACGGAATTGATTATGAACGCATAACCGTTAATTCAAACGGATGGATTGCCCCCGGTGAATCCGATTTGGAATCCTTCCGCAATTATCCAATTCCCGGTGCTGGCGGTCCCTCTCCAATGATTGCCGCATTCTGGGATGACCTAAAAACAACCAGTGGCGGGGATGTATTTCGATATTTCGATCCCAGCGATCAATATGTGATCATTGAATGGTCTGATATGCGCACCCAGAACCAAAATTCAGTGGAATCCTTTCAAGTGATTTTATATAATACCCAGACACCGCCCTTTGGTGATGGTGACATAAAAATTCAGTACAAAACATTTAATAATACTTCTTCAGGAAATTTCAGCGGATATCCTCCTGTTCATGGCGGGTATGCTACCATTGGTATTGAAAATCATTTAAGTGAAGACGGACTGGAATACACGTTTAACAATATCTATGCTTCCGCCGCAACTCAATTGGATGATGGATCAGCACTTTTTATTACTACACACACTGTAGTACCTCTCCCTGCACCACATCTGATTTACACACCGGATAATTTTAATTTTACAATAGGATTCAATGAGAATACGTCTGAATCAATGATCCTTACAAATCAGGGTGAACCTGAATCCATCCTTCAATATTCCATGGAATTAGAATATCCGGAAGCAGAACTTCCTTTTTCTGTTTCGGGTGGAGGTCCCGATGGGTTTGGTCATTATTGGGGAGACTCAAATATTACACCTGAGCTCTCATTTGATTGGCATGATATATCTGAAACGGGACAACAACTCATTTTTCCTCATAATGATATAGCTCCTGATCCCATTGATATTGGATTTGATTTTCCTTATTTCGGAGAATCCTATTCACAATATATTGTCAATCCCAATGGGTGGGTGGGATTTGGCGAAGACAACACGGAATACCAAAATTCACCGGTTCCTGCTCCTACATCACCCAGACCTGCTATATTCGCATTTTGGGATGATTTAAGTCCGGAAAGTACAGACCCCGGAGGATGTCCTGACCAGGGTGGAAATGTTTATGTGGAAAGTTTTGATGACAAATTAGTGATCTGGTTTGATGATGTCATCCGCTGTTCAACCAATTACCCAGGAACCTATGATTTTCAGGTTATTTTGCATGAAAACGGTGGGATTGATATCAATTACAATACCATGGAAGGACACTTGAATAGTGCTACAATTGGAATGCAAAATGCAACCGGAACTGATGGACTCCAAATCGTTTTTAATGAAGATTATGTACAGAATGAATTGTCTCTGCAGTTTCGCAAACCAGCAAATACAGACTGGTTATTACTTTATTCTGAATCTAATTCCTTGACAGGCACACTTGCAGTAGGCGAAGAAGCAGAATTTACTGTTGAAGTAAATTCAGAAGGATTATCCGAGGGTGAATATTTAGGACATATAAATATTTCTTCTAATGAACAACCGAATGTAGTTATTCCTGTGATTTTAAATGTCGTTTCCGGAGGGGAAATGACACTTGAATTGCCTTATTCAGAGGGCTGGAATTTGGTTGGGTTGCCTGTTTCAACAACGGATAATTTTTATATGGATTTATTCCCGGATGCTTTGGAAGGGACAATGTATTCTTTCAACCAGGGATACATTCCGGAGGAAATTCTCGTTAATGGAACAGGGTATTGGCTCAGGATGGCTTCTGATGGGAATGGATCCGTAACAGGACTTTCAATAAATCAATTGGAGGTTAGCTTGATCACAGGTTGGAATATTATTTCCGGATTATCGTTTTCTGTGGATGTGAATACAATAATTGATCCTCAGGGAATTATCGTTCCATTTACCTATTACGGTTTTGACGGATCATATGTCTTGAGGGAAATTCTGGAACCGGGAACAGGTTATTGGGTGAGAACATCTGGGGAAGGTGTTGTTGAAATGAATTCGGAGGGGCTGGAATTTCGCTCCATAGAACAAAATTCATTTATTAATGAAGTAAATACCCTCACACTAAAAAATAAAAACAGCAATTCCATTCAATTATACTTTGGAGTTGAATTAAATGAAGAGGAAAAGCAGATGTTCAGTCTTCCTCCTGTTCCTCCGTTTTTATCTGATTTGGATACTCCTGTATTGGACGTCAGGTTTGATAATGAGTATAGAATTTGTCCGTCTCAGGGGATTATGAATCTTCTAAGTTCCAAGGAAACTGAAATAATAGAATTTGAAATAATTGATGGAAATACCTGGGAATTAACTCAGTTATCCGGTGATTTTTCCGTTTTATTAACAGGAAAAGGACAAATAAATATTCCGGGTAATCAGTCAGAGTTTTTACTGAAGAAAACGGATTTATCAACTTTTCCGATGGAATTTAATTTGTTTCCTGCTTTTCCCAATCCTTTTAATCCCGTGACACAGGTTAGGTTTTCAGTCCCTCAAAACGATAATCAGAATCCCACGTCAGTAAATGTTTATGATTTAAACGGAACACTAATAGAAACTTTATCTGATGGATATCTGGATGCAGGATACCATCAGGTTACTTGGAATGCAGGACCACATCCCAGTGGAATGTATTTTATCCGTATGCAATCTGGACGATTTGATAAAGCGATCAAAACTATGTTGATCAAATAGAGATTAAATTTCCTGGTTATCGGGATAAAATAAATAATTTAATCAGATTCTTATACATTTTGATTTGTAATGGATATTGTATTATACACCTTACTTTTATTATTGATTTCTATGATCGTTTTCGGTTGGTTCGAAAATTCGATGCATATTCTGGCTTTGGGAAATATTCCTTTACGGATTCATGTAAACGGTTCCCGTGGTAAATCAAGTGTTACACGGCTGGTAGCAGCAGGTTTAAGATCAGGTGGTCTTAAAGTATTAGCGAAAACAACAGGGTCTGCCCCCAGGATTATTGATGAAAACGGAAAAGATATGGTTATTCATCGATTACGAACTCCATCCATAGGTGAACAGGTAAAATTGCTTAGGTTTTTTGCGGATAGGAAACCGGATGCCGTTGTGATGGAATGTATGGCAGTAGATCCCCAGTATCAATGGATATCTGAACATAAAATGGTTCAATCACATATCGGTGTGATAACTAATATCCGGCCGGATCATCTTGAAGAAATGGGTCCAGGGATGAAGGAAGTTACCTGTTCATTGTCCAACTCAATCCCTGAAAACGGACACTTTCTCACAGTTCCCAGCCCTTTTAATGAATATTTACAGTCTGTTTCATCGGAACGGAATTCAACTTTTCATGAAGTGAACACAGATGAAATAACTGCTGACTATCTTGCTCAATTCCCCTTTTTAGAACATGATGAGAATGTTGCACTTGCATTGAAGATCTGTGAATTGGCAGGTGTTGATACTGATAAAGCAAAAGAAGGAATGATTCACACTCCTCCCGACCCCGGCGCTTTGGTTCTTTGGGAATTGCAATTTGGTAATCATCATAATGAATTTGTAAGCGCTTTTGCGGCAAATGATCCTGAATCCACCCTGAGGATATGGCATTTGGTTCAGGAAAGACTGACCAAACAATCTGTCTGTGTTTTTCTAAATACAAGATCTGATAGAAGACATAGGACTCAACAATTAGTTGCATTGGTGAAAAAACATATCAAACCGGACACATTTATTATTCGTGGGGAGAATTTTCATCCCACAGTAAATCAGGAACTTAAATCCATGAATGCAAAGGTTTCCATACACTCTTTAAAAACAAAACCTTTGGATTTAATTAATGAGTTGAAATCGTTAAACCATACCTTTATTTTTGGCATTGGAAATATAGTAGGTTGGGGAGAATCATTTGTGTCGGAATTAAAAAAATTTAGAATAAATGGTTGAGATCGCAATCGGAATCGGAATTGTATTGAGTTTGATTCTCACAGAAACTGTTGGAGTCACTGCCGGCGGAGTTATCGTTCCAGGATATATAGCCTTATATCTTCATGAACCTTTGAAGGTACTCAGCACATTTGCAGTCAGTATTTTGGTTTTCATTATAGTCTGGATATTATCTCATTTCATGATGATTTATGGGAAAAGAAGGCTGGTTCTTTGCTTGTTATTGGGTTTTTTTCTGGGATACATATCTAAATTATATTTCCGGTTTCCCGTCTCTGATTTAGACTTGTCTGTCATTGGAAATATTATCCCGGGATTGATCGCAAGTTGGATGGACCGCCAGGGAATCGTCCGTACTTTGAGTGTTGTAATGCTTACTGCTTCCATTGTACAACTCTGTTTAATGGCATTCGGATTGGTGACTCCACGTGTTTAGACCTGCTATTCAAAAAACAAGGGTACTGGTCACATTGGCACTGGTAAATCTGTTATTATTTGTCTGGGCTTCTAATTCAACGGGATGGGTTGAGGCACCTGGTTATAATTATAAAATTCAAGCGGCAACTCTCATGAAATCTGCAATGGAAGTGTTAAAAGAAACGAGATATGGAAAAAATCCGGTTTTTTTAGATGCCATAAATGACCCCAATGAAACCGGGTTGGTGGGACCAAAATTCAGTCATATTTCTACAGGAGAGGGTGATCTGGACAGTAAGCTCTCAACATTAAATTCCAATTTTGCAGCTTTGGTCGTTGAAATTTTACTGGAAGCGGAATTAAAAAAAGGAGACCGTGTAGCTGTATCCTTTACCGGATCCATGCCGGGAGCTAATTTAGCTGTATTGAGCGCATGCCATGTCATGGGGATCACTCCCCATATCATCAGTTCCATTGGTTCGTCACATTGGGGAGCAACAGATCCGGAATTCACTTGGATTGATATGGAAAATATTTTGATCACAAAAAGTGTACTGAAACACCAATCCCTGGCAGCATCCTTTGGAGGTAAGAGTGATATAGGCAGAGGAATGAGTCCCATTGGAAGAAACTTGATAAAAACTGCAATTGAACGGTCCGGAATAACAAGATTTATTGAAGTTGAAAGATTAAGTGAAAGTATCCGGACAAGACTGAATATTTATGCAGAATCCACACCAGTTAAAGATTATTCAGCTTATATTAATGTTGGCGGTGGCGCTGCCAGTGTGGGAACATTAAACCAGGCTCAGGATATTTATCCCGGTTTATCCATACCCTCTGAAGTAAAAGGTTTGGGTGACGGAAGTGTATTCATGCAGTTTGCATCCATAGGTATTCCGCTAGTACATATTCTGAATATCAGGGAATTATGTGAAAGATATGGGGTGAAATTTGCGCCGGTTCCTTTTCCTGAAATCGGTACAGGACCGCTTTTTTCTGTAAATGCATACAATTTTCCCGTGACGTTAGCAGCCCTATTCATTGCATTGGGCAGTTTAGTGGGTGTTGCCATACATTCTCACAATCAAATTGCTCATCAAAGAGACTCATATGAACCGGAATCTATTTTATAGCTTAGCACTCCTTTTCGGTTTGATTGGGCTGATATTCGGAAAAGCTGTAGAACCGATAGAAATAAAAAATCGTGAGATTTTGTTCGTTGGTGAAAACCGTCAAGAATATTTTTCATTGTATAAATCCTCCCTTCATTATACTGTGTACGGACCTGATACGGTTAAGATTTATTCCAGGAAAGCAATTCCAGCCCGGGATTATAAGATGCATTCATTTGGTTATCAGCTCATCCTGAACAAAAAGGATACGGTTCAAACAAAATTTAAAAAACGAATCTATTCAAAAATTACTTCAGCAGAGCATCAACGCCATGGATATTCCAGCGCTGGGATTTATGCTTTACCGATTCCATTTGGAAAACATGAGATAAAACTGGTTCCTCTTTCCCAATCAAGCCGTCCCGTACTTGTGCGGATGATTATTCATCCATTCCAACGTGATAAAGGGAGAGGAAAATTTGTCCTTCCAGAATCAGAAACACCACTTTTTTACATAAATTTTGGTGGAAAAAAAGTTCGGTATCTGCAGCTTGATTACTGGAATCAGATGAAATTTTCTGTTGAAAAACCAAAAAGAATTAAAGTGATCTGCCGGTTGAAATATTTTGAGGATATGTCAAAAACTCAGAATTATCGTTTACGACTTTTAAAAAATGGAGAGGTGTTTAAAACTTTTTTCATTCAGACTGAACAATCGTCGGAAAAATTATTGTTGGATGAGTCTTCATTAGATATTGGTGTGTCTAAGAGCATTGAGATTGAATTGGAAACGGGAAATTATACTTTTGAATTACTGGAAGATAGACGGTCCGTTTATCTGCGGGTGATGGAATATGAATTCTAAATATTTAATTCAATTCCTGATGTTGTGTTTGAGTTTTTCCTCTGCTCAATCGCTAAAAAACCGGTTGCTGGTACCACTCTATTTTTCTCCGTCCATTTCATTTGGTTATGACTCGAATTATTTTAAACTTTCACCTTCAGAAATGGACGATGCAGTATATGACTCTCAGATTCTTGGTGATTCCAAAACCTTTGACAGTGAAATTACCCGGATAAAAATGAAATTTTTATATAGTCCCGTTTTGTCCAATAGATATGAAACAAATTTTAATGTACTCCTCTCTCATTCGGTTTTTGGACAACTCAAGGAGAAATCATATTCTCATTTATCAGTGAATTTCGAACAGCATTTAGGAACATATAATTGGTTTAAAATCGGATATGATTATTTACCCAAATATTTCATTCGGAATTACAAAGATCGGGATTTTACCGGAGAAAACAAGTATTCCTGTAATTTTTTTAGTGAAGAAGTATATATTTCCTATTCATTCCCCATCAGTGAGTTGACTTGGGTTAGATTGAAAATCACCGGTATGAATGAATTTTACAATTCTCGTTTTACGGAATTTGATCAACAGAAACTAACAGGGCAGATTGAATTTCATTCGGAATTTTTAAAATGGACAAAATATTATGTTTCTCTCAGTCATGGAGCCAGTAAAAATACAACTTTTAACTCCGGATTGATTTCTACCGGAGTTGATCGATCCTATATTTCGGATAAAATAAATTTAGGACTTACGTATAAACCACAGGGATATTCATTGATTGAAAAATATGGCGTATCTTTATCCGCCGAACAACGTTTATATGATTTAGGATCTGTATCAGATAATTTTATCGACTGGAAATTCTATCTGGAATCTAATGTGTCACTATGGAGCCGGTTCCAGATACACGAGGATATCAGTCTTAAAGTATCGTATCAATACAGAAATAGGGATGCCGATTCAAATCCACTGGGAGAGTTTCCCTGGGTTGAAGATGTGAAAGACTTTTCCAAACATTTGATTTGGCTTGATTTTTCATACGATTTAGTTATGGATTTATTTTATTAGACTCATGAAAAATCATTTAGTACTTATCATCACTATTATTTTTTTCATCTCATGTCGAAAACCAGCAGATCCTGTTTTGGAAGAAAATCCGCTTTCATACACACATTGGGGAACTTTTGATGTAGGCGGAGAATGTCTTGATATAGATATTTCTGATACGACACTTGTTGCTGCAGCAAATTATAATGGCTTTTTTGTTTTTTCGATTGATTCTGCAAATCAGACTTTGGATACGGTGTATCATGGAACGGATTTAGATCCTACGGTGGGGGACAATCGTGCTGAAAGAATTATCCTGTCGCAAAAACACGGTATTGCCTTCATTTTGGATAAATATGACAAAATCTGGATGCATAAATTGAATGGGACTCAATATCTCGATAATTGGATTGGTAGTTGTACCTACGATGTCTGGTTAAGCACAGCTCTTGATGACCGGGACGACAGAATTGGTATGTTCTCATTGGTAAAACATAGTTCTGCCCAAAGTGATACAAGCGGAACAGTAGGTGATTACGATCAATATTCCACTTCCTTGATATGGAAAAATTTAACAGATGTAGATCCGGAAGATGTGTTCACAAACAGCGGAGTTCCTTTGTGTGAATACACAGTTAATTTTTCCATCCTTCCTTCCGAAATTTATTTTTCCGATGATTTATTGAGCGTTACAAACGGAGAATTAGGTGTGCTTGTATTAAAACAGACTAATGAAAATATTTGTATAAATGAATTCGGCGAACTCATTGATGAATTCATCCCCACGGGAGATATATCAGAGGATCGGAATAATTGTGAAAACCCAACGTTTTTAGGCGGATTCAATGGAGATTTTGAACCATCCGGCGGGTTTTTTCCATCCATTTTTTCTTCATTTGACACCCCCGGGGAAGTGAAAACAGTTTTTTCCTTTGAGAACACAATTTTAGCGGGATTGTCAAAAAGCAACGGTTGCCATATTCAATTTATTGATGAGGATGGAAGTCTATTAAATCATTATATGATTGCACAAGGTTATTCGGTTTACGGGATCCATTTCGATAATGATATTTTAGCTCTTGCCTGCGGTCATGATGGAATTCTCCTGTATTCTTGGGACGGATTCAGTTTGCCAGCTTTCCTTGGAAGAATCAGCACAAGTTATGCAAATAAAATTAAAGTAAACAATATTAGGGTCTTCACTGCAACGGAAGACGGAATTGACATATTTGAAATAGAAAGGTAGTAACATGAACATATTCAGGAAAATTTTATTTATTCAGTTTTTATTTACACTGACATTTGCCCAGTTCGATTGGATTGATGATGGTGTACCTGTGAGACAGGGTGTCCACATCGAATGGCAAAGGACCGGAGATGCAACTCCCGATGGTGAAATGATCTTTGCCTGGTCTGACACCCGAAATGGAATCCGGGATATATTTGCTCAGAAAGTAACCGCAAACGGTGAAAAATTGTGGGGTCCTGGTGGAATTGCTGTAGTAACGGCAGTAGGGAGACAGGAAGACCCCATCCTGATCTCGGATGAGAATGGAGGCGCTTTCGTCATTTGGGCGGATTATAAAAATGAACCGGATACGGAAGGTGATGTGTATGGTCAGCATATTTTATCTGATGGATCTTTAGCTTGGGATGAATCAGGAGTCGCACTGACCAATAAATCCGGAAGGCAAACATCCTTGAATATGTGCAAGGATGGAGAGGGTGGAGTTTTTGCAATCTGGAAGGATTTCGAACCAAGTTCATACGGTCATATTTACGGAACACATATTTCATCAGACGGTACAATTGTAAATCAAGGTGAAGGAATTCCCATTGTTGAATTTAATTCTTATAAAGGATATGCCAGCCTGGAATACGGAGGCACGGGAAGTGCTGTCCTTGTCTGGCAGGATGAACGGTTTGGAAACGGCAATGGAATGTGGGATGAAGGAGAACCTTACTCAGATGATAATCAGAATGGAGTTTGGGATGAAGGGGAATGGTATGAGGAATGGAATGGTGTGGATTTATTCAGCCAGAGAATTTCCCATGAAAATGGTGAACTTTCAGTTCAATGGAGTACGACTTCAGAAGGGGGAAAACAAATTTGCAATTCTCTAAAGGATCAAATTAGTCCAAGAGTAACCCATTTCAATGAATTTAACTCAGTTATTGTATGGGAAGATAACCGGACCAATGGGTTAACCGGTAATCCTAAAAACGATATTTACATCCAGATTTTGGATGAGTTTGGGAATAACTTATTATCGGAAAATGGTGAACCTATCAGTGAGGGAAACTGGGTCAAACAGTTACCCAGGGTAAAATCAGACGGCACGTTTGCATTTGTTGTATGGGAAGATGAACGCCAGTCTCCTAATTGGTTGTACAAATCGGATATATTTGGTCAAAAAGTGGATATGAACGGTGCTGTCAGCTGGACTGAAGATGGCAGACAAATCGTTTCTTTTGAACGAAAGCAGGAACAGGTCAGACTTACCCCTGATGGAATGGGCGGAGTATATATCGGTTGGGAAGATGAGCGGTTAGATTCCACACCTGAGATCGAAATATACTTACAGCATATTGATGCTTCCGGGAACGAATTAGCAGAAAATGGTATTTCAATTTGTTCAGCAGAGTACAAACAAATAGCACCGCTTTTGAAAGGTGATGGATCAGGCGGTATTTATATTTTGTGGGAAGACCAAAGGACGGGAAGCGCAGGAATATTCCTTCAGCATGTAAATAGTTCACAGGAAATCAGTTTAGCTGAGGATGGAGAGGAACAATATTACGGTATCGGAACGGACAGCGGGGGACATTCCTATTCAATGGGATCACTCTATTTAGAAGAAGATGAAAATTTAATCTATTGGCAGGATCTTAGAAGCGGTAAAATGTCATACGGTCAAAAAATTTCATCCAACTTTGGAAATGAAGCTTTGGACAATGGAATAATGTTATGCAGTGATCCATTCCAGAGTATTGAAGCGCAACATGGTGAAGCATCAAAAATAAAAGTGGAAAAAAACGCCACAAAATTAATATTAGGATATCTGAATGATGAAGGTGAATACCTTGCATCCTATCAAATATTAAATGAAGATCTCAGTTGGATTGATGAAGGTGCAGGTCAATTCGTGGATCCGGAATTTGACGCACAACCTGCATTTGATATCATTACCGGAGATGACGGGTATTTTTACTACGTATATTCCAAATGGGTTGATTTTTTAGGACCCTTTTTTACTGATATTTTTATTCAAAAATTTGATTTAAATGGCAACCCGCAATGGGAATCTCCCATTCGATTAACTGAGGAACCCGGAGAAGAGAATGTAAAATCATTGCATCCACTTTCCGGTGGTGGATGCGTGGTTCTTTATGAATTCAGTTCCGGCGGATATATAACGATTAGATCCATTGGTGTTACTCCTGAGGGAAGTAATGCTTCGGGATGGGAATCAGGTGCCGTTGGCCTGACAGGTATATCCAATGTGAACCAGTATTATGAAGGATCAATTCATACCGGTAATTTTATCTTTGTAAGCTGGAAAGATACCCGGGGGAATGGTTATGATGTGTACGGGCAATTCCTTGGAATGGATGGGAGCATTCTTGGAGATGAAGATGGAATTGAAATTGCCGGATATATGAATGATCAGGACAATTCCACCGTTGCCTTGAACACCCAGGGAAATGAAATATCTGTGTGTTGGGAAGACAATCAGTATGGCAATGATGCAGATATTAACTGTTCACTCATCAATCTGTCCACCTATGAAATTGGAGAAATGATAAACGTGGCAACAACTGATGATGAAGAAATGAATCCTTACATCCACACGTCAATAAACGGTACGTACCTGATCACGTGGGAAAACAGGGTCGGTGGGCTTGATACGGATATTTTCTACCAGGAATTGAATAACGGAATTAATATTCATGATGAAAATGGAATTTCCGTTTGTAGCGCTCCATTTGACCAAATGAATCCCCAAATTGATTTGTACTCCGAAACCGACAATTCCTATATTATTTTTTGGGATGATAAACGCAGTACGGGAAAAGCGGAATTGACCAATATATTTTGTCAGTCCGTGTCTCTCAGTTCTGAAGGAGGGATGGTCATTAATTATATGAACGACTGGAATCTGGTTGGACTGCCAATGGTGGTACCGGATAATTCCTACACAGCAGTTTTCCCGGATGCCATTCCCGGAACTCTGTACTCATTTGACGGGACTTATTATCAGGCTCAGGAACTTAATTTCGGCACGGGATATTGGCTGAGATTTGATGATTCGGGAAGTACGACTTTAACCGGAGAGACAATTAATGATCTTACAGTGAGTTTGGTAATGGATTGGAATTTGATATCAGGTATCACCCAAAGTGTTGAGTTGAGTCATGTTGATGACCCTGAAGGAATTATCGTACCCGGCACCCTGTACGGTTTCAGCGGAACTTATGAACAAGTATCAACTTTAGATCCGGGAAAAGGATATTGGTTAAGAACTACATCAGCAGGAGACATATTCATTTCGTCAAATTCCCGGAATACGAAAACATCAATACAAAATGAATTGCCGGATGCAAATACAATCGAATTAAACGGGATGACATTGTATTTTGTAAATTCCATTTTACCAGAATCAGAAATATTAAGTTACTCTCTTCCACCAAAACCACCTTTGGGAGCAAAAGACATTCGTTTTTCTGGAGACACCAAACTCTGTGCAATGGATGATTGTGTGATTGAAATAATGAATGATGGCAGTCCACTCACTTTTGAATGTGAAATAAAAGATGGTGAAAGTTGGGAAATCATCCCTGTCATTGCGAATCAAAAGAATTTTGATGAAGCAATCTTATTAACAGATGAAAACCAAATCACTTTTGATTCAAATGTTGACCAATTGATTTTAAGAAAGTCCACCACTCCCCAAATCCCAACAGAGTTCGCTCTTTTCCCCGCTCATCCTAATCCGTTTAATCCGGTGACCAATATTCAATTTTCAATCCCTGAATTGTCTTATGTGAATGTGACTATTTACGATATTACAGGAAAATTTATAGAAACCATCGTAAATGAAAAACGCTCACAGGGGAATCACAGTGTTCAGTGGGATGCAGAGGGATTACCCAGTGGAATATATTTTTATTCCATTGAAGCGGATCAATTTCGGGATGTAAAGAAATTGGTGTTGGTAAAATAATCTCCATGTGAAATTATGATGATGAAATTATTTAATCTCTTCATCTTCATTGGTTTGGTTTTACCCCTTTTTTCTCAGGATAATCCATTGCCTGATTTTTACCATACTTATGAAGAAATTGAGACTCAGTTAAATGTATGGGAAGAGGAATTTGGTGATACTCCTACCAGTGACGGTATCATTTTCCATAAAGAGATAATCGGATATTCAACCGAAGAAAACTTACCATTCTGGGCTGTGAAGATTTCTGACAATGCAGATGTGGATGAGGACGAAGCCAGGATTCTCATTTTAGGTCAATGCCATGCGGAAGAAATTTATGGAGTTGAAATCTCAATGGCACTGATCAATTGCTTTTTAAATACGGGAATACAGGAATGTTTTTCAACCACAATTGCCACCCAGGTATTATCAAATCTGCAAAACCTGGAAATATGGGTCGTTCCCACCCACAATCCGGAGGGGTTGAGAGTAGTTCATGGATACGAAGAAACAATTGATGACAGTGTGCAATGGCTTCAGGATGTGAGTTATCGAAAAAACAAGAGGGACGTGAACGGCGATAATTTGTTTAATTTTGATAATACAGTGGAAGCGGGCAGTGATTCGGACGGAGTGGACTTAAACCGAAATTTTAATCTAAACTGGATCTTCGGTGATGATAAATATATTGAGGATTGCAACGGTAATTATTGTTCCCATTTTGATTACTATCGAGGTGAAGCACCCTTTTCTGAATCAGAAACCCGGGCAATCCGAGATTTCGCTTTGGAAAAACAATTTATGGTTTCCATTGCGTACCACAGTTCAAGATCGGGTAATGTTTCTGAAAAAGTCATTTACTCATGGGAATGGGATGGGACAAAATTCTCTCCGGATTTTGATATCATAAACGATATCGGTATCAAATTATCAACTCATATTTTGAAAGATGCTACGGACGGTTCCACATATACTCCCACTACGAGTAAAAGCAGAAAAGGAAATGCACATGACTGGTTTTATACTGAAACGGGGTGTATCCAATATTTAATTGAGACCGGAACCGCTAATATGCAATCAACAGACAGCACCCATGTTTACCAGATCATTGAAGATAATTTTAACGGTGTTTTTTACATGTTAAATCGAGCCCGGGGTAATTCCAACAACGCAGATAAATACCAGGTAACCGGAATTGTCACCGATGGGAATACACTAGAGCCAGTTCGTGCTGAAGTAAAAATTTTAGAACTGGATGGAGGAGTCCTCAAACCCAGGTTTACAAACAATTTTGGCAGATTCCGGCGACTTTTAAATGAAGGAAATTATACACTGAAAGTCATTGCTGAAGGATACGAGGATCATGAGTATTCATTTTATTCCTCCAATTCACAGGTAACAGAACATGATGTGGTTCTTAATCCACTTCCAACTCACAATTTAACCTTGGAGCTTACAATTCCGGATGGAAATTCAAGCTCCCTGAAATTAATCCGTGTAACCAATTTAACAACGGATACTCTTGATATTTCAGAAAACGAGAATAATTTTGAATGGTATGAAAATGATTACACACTTACAATTTTAGGTGCGGGATTAACTCCATCGGTTTTTGATATAAATCTTACCCAGGATAAATTTGTATCGGTTTTTCTCTCTGAAAAGGACATTATCTGGGAAGATAATTTTGAAGATCTGGGAAATTGGTCACAACCTATTTTATATTGGGATGCTTCCGGATCACTTCGCTCCCAAACAGATTTGACGTACAATAATTCACTTGAATCTATAATGACCTCATCTGAACTCATTCATGCGGATGAAGAAACTGATGCTGTCTTTCAATTGAGCTTAAAGTATGAATTGGAGTGGGAAAATGATACCCTGTCATTGGGGTTGAATGATATCGACATTAATCGGATCATCTGGTTGAAGCATTGGACAAAACAAAACTGGATTAGCCACACGGAGTATGTCCCCGTAACCCTGGATTCAGGTGCTAATTATTTCACAGTGATTCGTTTAAAGACAGACGGAGGGGTTAACTACCGGGGGCTGGAAATGGAATCAATAACTTTACTGATAGATAAAATAAGCAATGATACATCACTTCCGCTCGCATTTAAATTGTGTCAAAACCACCCGAATCCCTTTAATGCAGAAACTAAAATCACCTTCTCATTGCCGGTTCAAAGTCCTGTAAATATCACCATTTACGATATACAGGGGAAAGTGGTCAATCAATTGGTAAGTGAAAAAAAGTTCGAAAAGGGAACTCATACCATTCCTTTTAATGCTGCTCATCTCAGCAGTGGACTTTATTTTTATTCTTTAAACAGTGATGGTCATTCACATTCAAAGAAAATGATCGTATTAAAATGAGGAAGGAAGTAATGATTAAACTATTCACGATTACAGCATGTGTTATTTGTACAATTTTACAAGCAGATGTATTACCTTTAACCCAGCGCTATTTTCATCATGAAGATCAGGGGTATGAGTATTCCAGGGGTACATACATGATCATTTTGGCGGAAGAGAATCTGGAAACCTATCTAATGAATTATGAAAATTCAGGTGATTTTATCGAGTTTAAAAGAACCCAGGGATATGACGTTGTTGTAAAAACTTTCGATGAAGTTGGGGGTACAGCACAATATTTGAGAGCTTATTTACAGTGGTATTATGAAGAACAGGATTCTTTATTAGAATATGTTATATTGGTAGGAGATGTCAATGGGAGTTATGCAATTCCCTCTTTCAGTATCGGGTCTTATAATGAGAATGAAGATGATGTGACGGATTATCCCTATTCGTATTTCGGAGATGATATCACTGACAATAAGTTTTTTGTTGGTAGATGGTCTGTAAGACAGATCCAGGATTTACTCAGTTTGAAAATGAGAAGTATCCAATATATAATAATGGATAACATTTCAGATTACAGTTATTTAAATAATGGTTTATTGGTTGCAGGGAATTACAATGGAGAAGATGATGCGCCTAATACATGGCCTGTAACTCCGGTTTGGACATCGCTTTGGCTTCAGGATGAATTATATAATTATGGTTATTCAGAAGTTGATACAGCATTATTTCATCTAACAAATCAAAATACCGAAAATGCCCAGATTGCTGCATCATGGAATAACGGTATTGGCATCATCAATTATCGGGGATGGGGAGATGCCAACGGATGGCATAAACCCTACTTTCACAGGGAAAACATTGATGAATTAACCAATGGTTGGAAACTTCCAATCGTCATGAGTTTTGTCTGTAATACAGGAGACTTTGGGAATTCCATAGATCAGTGTTACGGTGAGTGGATGCTGAAAGCAGGATCTCCTTCTTCTCCAAAGGGTGCAGCAGCAATGATCGGACCCTCTGACCTGGATACGGACACACGATTTAATAATGTGATGTGCGGTGTCATGTGGGATGAAATGCTGGAAGAACGGATCCCTGAATTGGGACCGGCACTCCATGCTGGCAAACAAGCAGTACAAAATGAATTTCCCGGATATGCTGTAAACGGACAAAATATCGGGGAGTTTTATCACCATGTCTATGGAGTTCTTGGAGATCCCAGTTTACCGGTTTGGTTGAAAGAACCGGGGAATTTGTCAGCGGACATTGAAGAAACTCCTACTCTAAATCAATCTCATTTATCCACTGTTATCACCAATGAATCCGGGGATTTTATAATGGATGTAGTGGGAGCGCTGATTTATGAAGGTGAACTTGTTGGAAAAGGATTGTCCAATCAAAATGGGGTTTTAGACATAGATTTTGAGAATATGTCCGAAGGAGAAACTCTATACCTTTATCTAAATAAACCTCAGTTCTTCCAGAAACAAATTGAATTGACATTTGCCAATGACGATGGAACAGAGTTTACTCAAAATGAATACGAAATCCCCACTTTACAATCAGGGATTATATATAATTTTTATGATTCAGAGTCGGGAAATGAAAATGCTCCGGTGTATAACTGGGTTGAGATCAGTGATGTTGGAACCAATCTTGGATTAACCGATGACAGTCATATTACCGATATTGGAATTGGCTTTGGCTTCCCTTATTACGGTGAGGTTTTTAATTCCATGACTGTTTGTTCTAATGGATGGGCTTCTTTTCTCCCATGTTTGGATGGTGACAATGATGGAGAATGCAACAGCATCAGTCATTTTTTTAATAATTCAATAACTCATCCCATAGGTCCATATGGAATGCTGGCTCCATTTTATGATGATTTGGATGATAATGTTGGTATAGAGCCATTAGATGTGTTTTCATATCAGGATTTTGATAACGGAAGGTTTATCATTCAATGGAATAATATTGCAAATGGACAACATGATGAGGATTGTATTCCCGGTGATGATGATTCGTGTCCTAAAGAAACATTTCAGCTTATTTTATCTCCTGATGGAGAAATCCTTTTTCAGTATAAAGAAGTAAATAATGTGGATGATCACGGGTGCACAATCGGAATTGAATCTCCTGATAAGGATGATGGGGTGGAATATATTTTTTATAATCAGCAAGATGAAAATGCATCTGGTTTGACAAATGAAATGGCAATATTATTTCTTCCAGATGTTAATTATGGTGGAATGGTTATCTCTTATTTGTCTGACTGGAATCTGGTCGGTTTGCCATTGGACGTTCTGGATAATTCCTATACTGCTGTATTTCCTGAAGCTATTCCTGGAACGCTCTATTCATTTGACGGCACATATTATCAAACTCAGGAACTTGATCACGGTATTGGATATTGGCTCAAGTTTGAAAATTCAGGAAGTACAACTTTGTCGGGAGAGCCTCTTAATGATATTACGGTCAACTTGGCTATGGATTGGAATTTAATTTCAGGAGTAACCCAAAGTGTTTACTTGAGTCAGATTGAGGATCCCAACGAAATCATCATCCCTGGCACACTTTACGGTTTCAGCGAAACGTATGAACAAGAATCTTCATTAGAACCAGGAAAAGGATATTGGCTAAGAACCTCTGCTTTTGGTGAAATAGTTATATCTTCAAATTCCCGGAAAACGACAACAACATTCGTTAATAGGTTGGAAGATGGCAACACAATTGAAATAAATGGGATGAAGTTATATTTTGGAATAGATATCCCGGAATCTGAGAAATTTAGTTACAGTCTTCCTCCTAAACCTCCTACAGGTACGTTTGATGCTCGATTTTCCGGTGGATGGATTTTTCCAGCAGAATCAAATGTGATTGTAGTAATGCACATGTTTCAACCTATAAAAATTAAATATGATATAAAAGTGGAAATCGAAAATGAAAGTAAATGGGCATTACGAAATCTTGAAACAAATGAATGTGTTGATTTGAACGGAAGGAATGGATCGTTAACCATTGATTTTTCCGATAAATATAGATTAGAGAAATTGGAAAATAAAATTCCAAATGAATTTAAAATATCCCAAAACTTCCCAAATCCCTTCAATCCTTCAACCACAATTCAGTATGAGTTACCATTCCGTGCTAAGGTCAGGATAACTATTTTTGACCATCTGGGACGAGAAGTGGTTCAATTGGTTAATGATATTCAAGTTGCCGGAATGAACTTCTTGGAATGGAACGGACGAAATCAATTGGGAACAGAAGTCAGTTCAGGAATTTATTTTTATCAGGTTTCATCGGATGAATTTATCCAATCCGGGAAAATGGTTTTGGTTCGATAATTTTATTGGTTGTAATGTATCAAAAAGAAATAAACTGAACGCTATGTTAATTCAAGACAAATTTAGGATACACTGTACATTTCTGCTTCTTTTATTATGTGGAATTATCTTCGCTGATCAAAATACCGTAAGCAGTAATATTTATTTTGATTTCGTACGGGAAGATGATGGATTCAATGCTTTCAGTATGAAGAGAGCCTATTTTACCTATCAAAAGGAAATGTCATCCGAATTATCATTCACATTTCAAACGGATGTGGATTTTAAAGCAGAACCCAAAAACATATATTTAAAGAAAGCACATATTTCGTGGAAAACCCTGCCCGGGAAATTATCTATAGGTGTCATAGGGATGAATATGTTCAATATTCAGGAAAAAACGTGGGGAAACCGATTTATTGAAAAAACAGCTATGGATAGAAATAAATACTCCAGTTCTGCTGATTTTGGGATAGGTTTTTCTCCACGATTGTCTGAATCATTTTCAATCAATGCAATGGTGACAAATGGAACCGGATATAAAAAATCGGAAAACGATACATATAAAAAAATGTCCATTCAATTCATGTCGGGGGAAAAAAACCTGTCAAAGAATGAGGGGATAAATTTTGGCGGAGTCCTTTCCTATGAGCCTTATCACAAAGACTCTGCCACTGTGGTTTCAGGTATATTTGCCGGTATTAAAAAAAAATCAATCCGGACAGGTTTGGAATTCACCACAATAAATAAACAGACAAGCCAGTCCTTATTATCGGGATATTTGAATTGGGATGTGGATAACTCTTACTTCATTTATGGTAGGTATGATGTACACAAGATTGAAAATTCTTCCGCTGGATACCTCATTTTAGGAGGGGGGTATTCACCGGTAAACAGTTTGACTATTTCACCAAATTACAGACTGTTTTCAGAGGGAAAAGTTTCTGAGTCATTATTTGTTATCAATTTTCAATTCAATTTTTGAAGTTAAACCATCTAAATAAATTAATAAAAAGTATGAGTTTGAGATAGACTGAAAATGAAAAATGAACATATACAAACAATTTTAAAGATTAATGGCGTTTTTCTATGCCTCTATTTATTTCTTGTAGGTATAAAGGGTCTTTCCTCTGGGATAAAAAATATGGGTGGCGATTTTGCAAAAGAAATAATGACAACCACCAGCGATCCTTTGTTAGCACTATTTATTGGTATTTTGGCCACTACATTATTTCAAAGCTCATCTACTACAACATCCATTATTGTAGGGATGGTCAGTGGTGGGGCAGTCAGTCTTTCAGGAGCGATTCCAATGATCATGGGGGCGAACATAGGTACAACGGTTACAAACACGATTGTTTCCATAGGTCATATTAATCGAGGGAATGAATTTAAACGTGCTTTTTCGGCCTCAACGGTTCATGATTTTTTTAATGTTTTGGCAGTACTGATTTTATTTCCCCTTGAAATAGCCTTTGGATTGATAGAAAAATCAGCCACAGGGCTCGGAACCATCCTGTTTGGAACTATCAGTACCGATGAGGTGTTTAAGAGTCCCATTAAAACAGCAATTAAATGGGGTTCAAAGCATCTTGAAAGTTTAAGCTTTGATAATAATGCGTTCTATATTTTTATTAGTATCGTATTAACATTTTTAATGTTATTTAGTATTGTTAAATTGTTGAGAAGTTTGGTGCTGGATAATATTAAACAGTATTTTGACCAGTATATATTTAAAACGGCACTGCGTGCTATAATATTTGGAATGATATTAACAATCATGGTTCAAAGTTCATCTATCACAACGTCCACAATCGTACCTCTTGCGGGAGCTGGTGTTGTTACTTTAAGACAAATATATCCGTTCACATTGGGTGCCAATATTGGAACAACAGTCACCGCTTTGCTGGCATCCCTTACACTTAATGTGACCGCTATGGTGGCAGCATTTGCCCATTTGTTTTTTAATATTTTTGGGATCATTATTATTTTTATGAATCCTTTATTAAAAGATATACCGATTAAATTAGCAGAATGGATTTCTGATGCATCCATTAAAAATAAATTTATCCCGGTTATATACCTGATCACCTTTTTCTTTTTCGTGCCATTTTTAATCATTTTCATTGGGAGATAAATATGTTCAAACAAATATTCGAAATTTTTAAATCCAACAGTCTTTATGAACAGGCATTGGTTGAATGTCATGAAATGTTGGATATTGACCTAGCCATGTTCACGGCATCCATTGAATCACTGCGGAAATCAGATTCGGCAGATATTGATATCGATATTTATGCAATGGATAAAAAGATCAATGAATTTGAGCGGGATGTACGGAGGAAGGTCATGACTCATTTGGCAATTGGAGGAAAAGAAGATATTGGCTCCGGGCTGGTTCTTGTGAGTGTGGTCATTGATATTGAGAGGATTGGTGATTATACAAAAAATATTTATGACCTTGCTCTGAAGCATCCCCAAAAATTGGATGCAGGTCCTTTTGAAGAATTATTAAGCAATATTGAAGCACATGTAGAAGAATTTTTCAAGGGTGGCGTCAGCTCATTTAAAAGCCAGGATATAGATACTGCCCGAGTATTAATGCGTGAATATAAAAAAGAAATTTCCGGTCAAAGTGATGAGATCGTCCATGATCTTGTATCCGGGAAAACAGAAGGATTGGAAACCCCTGAAGCCACAGCCACAGCAATGTATGCCCGGTATCTGAAGCGAATAGCAGCTCACTCAAGGAACTTGGTTTCCAGTATCGTAAATCCGTTCGAGAGAATTGGATATCCTGAATAAATGGTCAAATTTGTATGGTTATTTCTATCTTCTTTCGGGATCATGTTTGCCGTCTGCTCATGGGTTCAGGAATCGGGCTTATTAGGAAAAGACATAGGGTCGTTAAAAGGATTTATTGCGTTATTATCAGGAACTGTTCTTTACATAGTAGTGGGCAGAAAGGTGTAATAACATTTGTTGCTTGAATTCCATTTCCTGAGAATTATTTCATAAAAATTACCTATTAATAATTTTTTGGAACTCTTTGTTCCATTCAAAGTATAAGTCTAACTTCGCACCTTTAAATTTAATCTTTATGGAGGAAAATATATGATAAAAGTGGAGAATTTATCTAAGAACTACGGACCGGTAAAGGCTGTCAAATCCATCAGTTTTGACATAAACGATGGTGAGATCGTCGGCTTTCTGGGTCCCAATGGTGCAGGTAAATCCACTACCTTAAAAGTATTGACCGGTTTCCTGGCTCCTACTGCCGGCAGTATTTCTATTAATGGAATGGATATAATAGAAGAGGAACTGGAAATACAAAAATGTATCGGATATTTACCGGAATTAAATCCAGTATATCCAGAAATGATCGTGTATGATTATTTGCAGTTTATTGCATCCGTCCGCAATATAAAGGGAAAACAGTTCAGTCAAGCTCTGGGAAGAGTCATTGAACAATGTGGATTGAAAGGAGTTCTTCATCGCCACATTGGAAACTGCTCCAAAGGTTATAAACAGAGGATCGGTTTGGCAGCATCCATGATACACGATCCAAAGATCCTGATCCTTGACGAACCTGTCAGCGGATTGGACCCCAACCAGATCGTGGAAATTCGTGAATTGATAAAAGGATTGGGTAGGGAAAAGCTGGTGTTGATATCCAGTCATATTCTGCATGAAATCCAGGCAACCGTTGACCGGATAATCATTATCAATAACGGTAAGATCGTAGCAGATGGAACCAGTGAAGATTTGATTACAAACTCCCAGGGGAATACAACCTTATCCATGGAATTGATGAATGTGACAAAAAAATCCCTTGAAGAAATGAAAGCGGTCATTCCCAGTGTGACTTTAATCAATTATTCTAAGGGAGAGAAAAGCTCCACAGCTCATTTTGAATACCCACGTGAAAATGATCCCCGCCAGGATATTTTCACTTATGGAGTGGAAAAGGGCTGGATCATTTTGGAAATGGCAATGACAAAATCAAATCTGGAAGACATTTTCCGTAAATTGACAGTTACGGAGGTTGCAGATGCATAATGTAAAAGCCATTTTTGTGAAGGAACTCCGTTCGTATTTTAACAGTCCCATGGCGTATATCTTTTTAGTGGTTTTTGCCGTGGTGAACGGGTATTTTTTTACCAATACTTTTTTCCTGATCAATCAATCCGATATGAGAGCGCTGTTCAATATAACTCCGCTGGTTTATCTGTTTTTTATTCCGGCAATTTCCATGAGTCTTGTCGCCCGGGAAAGGAACTTGGGAACGATTGAACTGATCAATACCCTGCCGATCAAAATACATGAGTTTGTGATCGGAAAATACCTCGCTTCCGTAACATTGATCGTGGCAGGATTAGCCATCACTCTTGTTCATTTGTTTACTCTGATGAAAGTGGGAACAAATATTGATTACGGTGCTGCGATTTGCGGTTATTTCGGCTTGGCTCTGGTAGGGGCAGTGTACGCATCTGCAGGAACTTTCGCCAGTAGTGTTACAGACAATCAGGTCGTTGCGTTTATTATCGCTGTATTTATCGTGATCGTCTTCTGGCTCTTGGATAAAATGCTCATGTTTGTCCCTGGGGGATTAGCTGGTTTTGTCCAATTCATGAGTGTGGACTACCATTTTACGAATTTATCCCGGGGAGTTATTGATACCCGAAACTTAATATACTTTGGTTCAGTGATCGGATTTTTTCTGTTTCTTACCAACAAACTCATGGAGTTAAGAAAATGGAGATAAGACAAAAATTTGAATGGAAAAAATCCCTTTCAATTCCCATATTGGTAATTGCAGCAAGCCTGGTTTTATTAAACCTGATTTCACGAAACTGGTTTGAACGTCTTGATCTGACGGATAACAAAATGTACACCCTGAGTTCTTCCAGTCGCTCGGTGGTGAAGAAAATTGATGATCTGATGACCATGAAGGTATTCTTCTCCAGTAATCTACCCAACGAATTTGGTAATAACCGCCGTTATCTTCAGGATATTTTGGAAGAATACGCCGCCTATTCCAAAGGGAATATCCGGTTTGAATTCAATACTCCTGAGGAGAATGAAGATGTACAACAGGAAGCCCAGCGTCTTGGAATTCAGCCTGTTCAATTACAGGTGATCGAAAACGATAAGATGGAAGTAAAACGGGTTCACATGGGGCTTGCGATCCTGTATCAGGATGAGAAGGAAGTGATTCCTGTCATTCAATCCACAACCGGGTTGGAGTATGAGATCACAACCAAGATCAAACGACTGGTTGAAACCGATAAACCTGTGGTTGCAATCGCAAAAACCGAAAATCAGGATGGAATTGAAAACTCAGCAATTACGGATAAACTGAGGCAGAGATACACAGTTCGTTCCATTGATTTGTCCAGCGCTGTTTCCAAGGAAATAGAATTGTTGCTGATCAATGGTGTGGAAGATTCACTCTCGGTGGATGAACGAGACAATCTTAAAAAGTATATTGACAGGGGAGGCAACCTGTTTCTCGCCCAATCCCATGTGAGTTCAGATCTATCCACTCAACAAGCAAATGTGATCAATTCTGACATATTTGATGTGATTGAAACGTATGGTGTAAGTCTGGAGGAAAACCTGGTTTTAGACCATATTTGTGGAAGAGTGAATGTCCAGCAGAATATGGGTTTTATCCGCATGGCAGTTCCTATGCAATATCCGTTACTCCCCATAATCCGCAATTTTAATAAAGACGAAGTCGTTGTAAGCGGGTTGGAACAGGTTCAGTTATTTTTTGCCAGCGAGGTGTCAAATCTTGATTCATTGTCCAATGATTTCGATGTGAATGTTCTTCCATTAATGTACACTTCCAACAAATCCGGACAGATGACAGGGTTTTTTAATTTAAACCCCGATCCCAAAAATAACCCTGCATTGAAAAGTCTGGATCAACCGAAAAAATTAGTTGCAGTACGATCGGAAAGAATGAATAAAGAAACAAGTTTACTCAGTCAATTGATCCTTGTTAGTGATTCACGGTTTCTCATTGATGGAGCAGGAGGATCATCTCCTGAGAATCATATTTTGGTCATGAATTCGGTGGATTATCTTTTAGGAGATAAGGAACTCATTTCACTGAGATCACGGGAGATCACCATCCGTCCTTTAGACCCTGAATTGGAAGACGGAACCAAACGATTTCTGAAATGGATGAACATACTGCTTCCATCTTTGCTTGTGGTTGGTTTTGGTTTTTTCAGAATTTCCAGATTGAAAAGCCGTTCAAGAATATTGGAGGAAGTTTATGACTAAACAAGCAAAATTTGCACTGATTGCCCTGGGTGTTTTGGCTATTCTCTATTTTGTAAATACCAGGATGCAGGATAAATATAATGCACGGGATACGGCATTGTTCTCAAATGACAGGGATCACATCACCAGAATTTATATTCAAAAGGATGCGGAAGAATTGGAAATGGTAAAGGTTGATACAGTGTGGACCATATCCGGTCATGATTCTCTGACGGTGAAGAAAAATATATTGAATAATTTCTTCGATGATATTGAAGGACTGGAAAGGGAAGAAGCTCCCATATCAACCAATCCAAAAAATTGGAGTAAGTATTCTGTGGATGATTCTGCGGGAACTCATTTAACTTTGAACGGAATCAATGATAAAGAATTAGGACGGTATGTTTTGGGTCGCTCCAAAACCAATTGGAGCCAGAATGCCATTCGGATCAATGATGGGTCACCTGTGTATTTGACCTCCAAAAATATTCTTCATCGTTTGCAGACAAAACCTACATATTGGGGAGAAAAACCAAAACCGCCAAAAGTGGAAGAACCGGGGGATGATTCCCTAAGGATTCCTGAAATTCCTATAATTACTATTCCCCCGCTCCCGGATACATCCGGGACATAATCATTTATTTTAAACCCTGCTGATTGCGGGGTTTTTTATTTCATCTGTTTTTCTTAAATATCATTAGTTGGGGAAAATTGTCCAATTTAAATTGTGTTCAGGAAAAATAATGAGGTCTTTCACTTTGGCTGAACAATGAGATTTGGATCCATAGCAGCAGGGAATAAAACAACCGTTCAATCTGCAAGAGATATTCTTGAATGCGGCGGAACTGCGTGTGATGCTTCTGTTGGAGCGGTATTTACTTCAATGGTTTCAGAATTTACTCTCACAGGACCCGGAGGCGGCGGAGCATTTCTTGCATATCCTGTGGGCAAAGAACCCATTTTATTCGATTTTTTTGTTGATACACCCCCTCCGCAGCCCTACAAGGATTTGGACTTTTTCAGTATCATGATTGATTTTGGACCGGCGACACAGGAATTTTATATTGGGCAGGGTTCGGTTGCTGTTCCGGGAAATACAGCAGGGCTTTTAACGGTGCATGAACGGTTGGGAAAACTCCCCTTAAAAACCGTTTTGGAACCTGCTGTAGAAACTGCAAGAAAAGGAGTGATCCTTAATGAATCGAACGGATATCTGATGAAAATTCTTGACCCGATATTAACTCACTCATTCGCCGGTAAAAAATTATTCACACCGGAAGGGAAAATTCTGGAAGAAGGGGACAATTTTAAAAATCCCGCTTTTGCAGATTTTCTGGAAGAACTGGTTTTGGATGGAGCTGAATTTTTTTATAAAGAGGAAGGGTCAAAATTGATTCTCAAAACTGTAGGTGAAAATGGTTTACTTACAGAAGAGTGCCTTGCTAATTATGAGGTTGTGGAACGAACCCCGCTGAAAAGTCAATTTAATGGAAAAACCCTGTACACGAATCCGACTCCTTCCCCCGGAGGAACGCTAATAACATTTACACTGCAATTATTGGAACAGTCAAGGACTGCTTCAAGTTCTGATATTTTCAATTTTATTCATGCTATGAAAGTGACTGCCTTTGCCAGGAGTGAAACATCTATTGACCCGAATGACAATTTTCAAATCTCGCAGATATTAGAGGACAATTTTTTTAAACAATATCTTGAACAATATTTGTCTTTGAATTCAGAATATCAAATTGAAAATGATCCTCCTTCCAGAGGTTCCACAACTCAGGTGAGTATCATTGACAAGGAGGGAAATGCAGCAAGCGTCACCACAACCAACGGTGAAGGGTGCGGATATTTGATTCCTGAGTTGGGTGTAATGTTAAACAATATGCTGGGGGAGGAAGACTTGAACCCGTCGGGTTTTCACAATTTTGTAAAACAGCAGCGCCTCCCCACCATGATAGCGCCTTCAATTGTTATGGGACAAAACGGTCCTGCATTGGTTTTGGGAAGTGGAGGAAGCAACAGAATCCGTTCGGCAATTGTGCAGGTGATCCTAAATTATTTTAGAAAAGGATTGAGTCTTGAAGAAGCGATAAGATCACCGAGGATTCATTTGGAAGGTAATACCCTGAATTTTGAACCGTTTGCTTCCATCCCTGACAAAAAAGATCTACCTGAAAATATTCAACTCCATAATTGGGGTGAACAGAATTTATTTTTCGGCGGTGTGAACGCAGTAACACCATCCGAGGCAATTGGTGATACAAGGAGGGGAGGTGCAGGTGTGGTGTGTTAAAATCTTTAATCGGGTTTTTTATTTTCCCATATCTTTGTAAAAAAGTGAGGATGGGTTAAATTGAATTATAATTAATAAATTTAAAATGAAAATTTATGTATTGAAAAAATATGGGAAACCCCATGTATTAAAACTCGAGAACTCTCCAGACCCGATTCCTGGTTCAGAAGAGATAAGAGTTAAAATAGGAAAAATCGGGTTAAACTATGCAGAAGTGCAATCACGAAAAGGATTATACGGCTGGGCACCTAAACTGCCTTATACACTTGGAATGGAAGCCTATGGAACCATAGACATGATCGGAGATTCTGTTAATAGAAGAAAAGTAGGAGAAAGGGTAATAGTTGGTTGTCAATATGGAACCTATGCTGAAAAAATAGTAATACCAGAAAGGCAAGCCCTCTCTCCAGTAATCTCATTTTCTGACGATGAAAATGCAGCTTTTGCAGTGAATTACTTAACTGCATGGGTGGCATTGATGAAAATAGCGAGATTAAATCCCAAAGATACAGTTCTTATTCATGCAGCAGCAGGTGGTGTCGGTACTGCTGCAGTTCAGATTGCAAAGAAATTCGGATGTCTTGTTATCGGGACTGCAAGCAAAAATGAAAAAATAAATATGCTGAAATATCTTGGCATAGACTTGGCAATTAATTATTCACATGAAGATTTTGAAGAAGTCATTAAACGAAAATTAAACGGCGGTGTCGATGTTGTTTTGGAAGTTGTCGGGGGAAATGTGTTTAAGAAAAGTATGAATCTGTTAAATCCCTTTGGAAGAACAGTGGTGGTGGGATTCGCAAGTTTGAATTTAAACAAGTTCAATCCGATTTCATGGGTGAATACATGGAAAGATATCCCCCGTGCAAAAGTAACTAAACTCGCAGAATCATCAACAGGTCTATTAGCTACTCATTTAGGATATCTACTTAAAAATGAATCCCTATTAAATGAAGTTTGGAATGAATTAGTTTCCTTCACAGTTGAACATGGGATTAAACCGATTATTGGGCATAGATATGATTTTAATGATTTATCGGAAGCACATGAGTTAATGGAATCAAGAAATAGTTATGGTAAAATAATTATATCATTACCCACCTCTTTGTAAAAAAGTGGGGATGGGGTAAATAATCAGTCAGGTTTCCTATGTTCTTT
>CAZSIH010000012.1:0-31090 GCA_964606925.1 uncultured bacterium | reverse complement strand
ACACCACCAACAGTAACCATCACATCACCTCAAAACAATGAAACTGTATTAGGAATAGTTACAATTACTTGCATGGCCACTGACAATGAAGGCATTGCTAAGGTAGAACTATGGGTTGATGGAGATACAACCGGAATTGTTGATCATACCGAGCCTTATTCATTAGACTGGAACGCAGAAACCTATGAGGATGGTGCCCACTGTACTTCTTTAGAACATATGGGACAAAAAGAGTTACTTTATTAGAGGTTTTTTTTGTATGAGATAATTATATCTTGTTTCAAAGCATGGATGAATCTTATGATTCCTCACTTCATCAGTCTGTTTATTAATTCAAAAGAGGGTCAACATTTATGATTTGTTTAGATTCATCAATAATTAAAAACAAATGCCAGTTATATGGATTAGTCACTTTACGAGTGCTCATCGGCTGGCATTTTTTATACGAAGGAGTGTCCAAGTTGATCAATCCCTATTGGTCTTCAGCTGCTTATCTGCTGGACTCAAAATGGCTGTTCTCAGGTTTAGCGGAAACCATTGTTTCAAACCCGACACTATTAAGTATTTCAGATTATGTGAATATGTGGGGATTGACACTGGTAGGTGCTTCATTATTATTAGGATTATTAAGCAGATATTCAGCATTAATCGGGATGGGATTTGTTATTCTGTACTATCTATTTGCCCCTCCACTTCTGGGTCTGGAATATTCAAAACCGGGAGAAGGAAGTTACTTAATTGTAAATAAAAACCTGATTGAAGCATGTGCGTTGTGGGTGATTCATTCATTTCCAACAAGTCATATTATTGGCTTGGATCGATTACTGTCCAATCCGGTATCAAATAACGGAGGAAGTTCATGAGTAATGATTCGAATAAAGAAAACGAAATAAATATGAAACGCCGTGATGTATTAAAAGGATTAGCAACTGTACCTGTTTTGGGATTATTCCTTGTTAATCTCTGGCGGAAGATTCGCAGAGATGCATTGAAAAAAGCTAATCTTTTATCTGATCTTGTTCAGGAGAAATCAGCACCGTCAGTGATTAACGGCTTGTCTGACAGTCGTCATCTGAATATAGGTATCATCGGATATGGCGGTCGGGGATCACATTTGATTCGTGGTGCTGGATTTGCCACCAAAGGTTGGACAGATACTGTAGCAGAAAATGCTCGTCAAAACAAATTGGATAAACAGTTTGAAACATTCATGACTCAGGAAGATTTAAACTGTTCTCTTATTGGTGTATGTGATTTGTTTGATGTGAGAGCTGAACAGGGTATCGATGCTTCAAAAAACAATGTTCGTCCCGGTGGAAAACCTAAAAACACCGCAAAACGATACCGTCATTACACAGAACTTTTAGCGAATAAAGATATTGATGCAGTCATCGTGGCAACTCCGGATCATTGGCATTCCCGTATTACTATTGCTGCAGCCAAAGCAGGTAAACATGTCTATTGTGAAAAAGGACTCACCCGTACATTTGATCAGGCAATAAAGGTGTACGATACAGTTAAAAAAACAGGTATTACTTTCCAGCTCGGGCATCAGAATCGGCAGGTAGAAGCTAATTATAAAGCGAAACAGATCATCGATCAGGGATTGCTTGGTCCCATTAATCTGGTGGAACTGACAACAAACCGAAATTCTCCCTGGGGAGCCTGGGTATGGGGAATTCATCCAGAAGGAAATGCAAAAACCATTGATTGGAATACGTTTCAGGAACCCTCTCCTAACAAGATACCATTTGGAGAGGACGCACTAAAACGGTTTTTCCGTTGGCGATGTTGGTTTGATTACGGCACTGGTCTTTCTGGAGACCTGTTATCCCATGATTATGATACAATCAATCAAATCATGGAGATGGGTATACCAAAATATGCATCCTCAACTGGAGGAATTTACTTTTACAAGGATGGTCGGGATGTTCCAGACGTCTGGAATGCGACGTTTGAATACCCTGATAAGGATCTCACCATCCTTTACAGTGCAACCCTTTCAAGCAACGATCCTCGTGGAAATCGTATCATGGGACATGATGCTACTATGATGATGGGTGGACAAAGCGGGGGTGGTTCCATTCATGGATTTATAGTGACAGCCGACTCTGAATCAACTCAATATAAAGAGCGCCTAGAAAGTGGTATCATTAATCAGCGCTATCCAATTTATACATACACAGCGGGGTCTAAGCAAATTGATGGAGTTACGTCAGCAACATCCCGATATTTTGCAAACAAAGGCTTACTTTATACGTACAGGGAAGGCAAACGGGTTGATCCGACCCATTTGCATGTGAAAGACTGGTTGGATTCAATTAGAAGAGGCACGCAGCCGAAATGCAATATAGAAGTCGCACTTCATGAAGCGGTGGCATGTCACATGGCTACAGAATCCTATTTTCAGGGACGGCGCATCGAGTGGGATCCTGTAAACCGAAAATTGATCTGACACCACAGATTCGAAAAACCAAATGACAAAAAACTCTCGATTAGGAACCATGATGTTCCTGCAATATGCCATTTGGGGTGCATGGTTACCCCTCACTGCAAGGTATCTTTCCGCCAGTATAGCCGAGGGCGGACTTGGATTTACCGGGTCACAGATTGGAATGATTCTCGGATTGGCAGGTTCCATTGGCGCCATTGTAGCGCCTTTTATTGCGGGTCAGTTTGCGGACCGATATTTCAGTACGGAAAGGATTTTGGCTTTTTTGGTTTTTTCTGGTGGACTTGTTAAATGGTACACATCAACCCAAACGGATTACCAGGCTTGGTTATATCTTTCCATACTCTATAGTATCTTGTATATGCCAACGCTTGCGTTGTCAAATTCAATTGCCTTTTCTCATATAGATGATGCGGAAAATTCCTTCCCAAAAATTCGAGTATGGGGCACCATCGGTTGGATCGCTGCCAGTTGGGCTTTCCCTATGATTTGGCTTCAGCAGGATCTTTCATTTCAATTGATGCCGCCATTTCTATCTGGGGCTGAAGTCCCTAACGTAACCGCCCGTTTGGCCGATGCACTCAAATTTTCCGGCTTCATTTCAATGATTTATGGTGTATTCTGTTTCATGCTGCCTAACACGCCGCCTAAAGCAAATGCGGTTGAAAAACTGGCTTTCAAAAAAGCATTCTCTCTCTTTAACAATAAATCTTTTCTCATCCTTGTATTGGTCAGTTTAGGTGTAAGTATCATTCACCAGATTTATTTTCTACAAACCGGCCCCTTTTTGTCTTCTATCGGCATTAAAGACAGTGCAATCGGACCCGCCATGACCATCGGTCAATTTGCAGAAATTGCAACAATGGCTTATTTGGGTTTCTTTTTAAAACGTCTCGGTTTTAAGAAGGTAATCACCATTGGTATAATGGCCTACTTCGCACGTTATGCCATTTTTGGCACCTCCGTTTTCCCAGCGTGGGTGATGGTTGTCAGCCAGGCTTTTCATGGTTTTTGTTTTGCATTCTTTTTCGCCGCCGGATTTATTTACGTAGATAAACTTGCAGACGATGATGTGCGCCATTCCGCCCAAACCGTTTTTGGTATTATCATTTTTGGCGGTGGGCCTTTTGTGGGTGGGTGGCTCTCGGGTAAATTGCAGGAAATATATACGGTCGCTGGCACATTTGATTATTCCAGTTTTTGGTATACGCTAGCCGGAATGGGATTGGTCACAGGATTATTCTTTTTCTTTCTATTTCGGGAACAGCTAAATGGAAGAATCACTAAAAAATGAGTAAAAAAAGATTAGGGATTGGATTTATTGGGGGTGGTTTCATCACCAAATTTCATATTCAGTCCCTCATCGGTGTCCGGGATGTTGATGTGGTGGGTGTCATGTCCCGAACCAGAGCTTCTGCAGAAGAAGCTTCTACTTTAGCAAAAACCACCGGAGTTGGTGATGCAACTGCCTATGATTCCATCACTGAAATGGTAGCAGACCCTCGCATTGATGCACTCTGGGTCTGTTCCCCAAATTTTACACGTGTAGAAACATTTGAAGAAATTGACAATGCAGTTTCTACCAGCAAAGGTGAGTTGATTGGAGTAACCTGTGAAAAACCGCTGGGACGTAATGTTGCAGAAGCAAAAAAGGTTTTGGAACTGACGCAAAAGATTGGGCTATTAGATGGTTATTTGGAGAATCAGATATTCGCACCTTCAGTTACACGAGGTAAAGAAATCATCTGGGGGCGGGGTGCAGCAACAACCGGGCGACCCTATTTAGCTCGGGCAGCTGAAGAACACAGTGGTCCTCACATGCCTTGGTTCTGGGAAGGTGAACTTCAGGGTGGAGGTGTCCTGAATGACATGATGTGCCACTCAGTGGAAGAAGCCCGTTTTATGCTGACAGAACCGGGAAAGCCAAGGGAATCCCTGACACCTTTGAGTGTGAATGCCTATACTACCTGCCTGAAATGGCAACAGCCGAAATATGCAAAGATCTTATATGAAATTAGTGGTGGAAAAACGGACTATCTAAAAAAACCTGCTGAAGATTTTGCCCGTTCATTAGTGGAGTATGCAGATGAAGACGGAAATAAACTGGTGGTGGAAACGACCACTTCCTGGTGTTTTGTGGGAGCGGGACTCCGTCTCAGCCTAGAACTTTTTGGTCCGGAATATTCCATGTTTGTAAACACACTGGATTCGGATTTAAAAGTGTTCTTTTCCCGAAATGTAACCGGAAGTTCAGGTGAAGATTTGGTAGAAAAACAAAATGCAGAATCGGGAGAAATGCCCGTGGTAAGCAGCGAAACAGACGTCTATGGATATACAGCAGAAAACCGCCACATGGTTGAGTCATTTTTAGCAGGGAAACGCCCTTCGGAAAACTTTGATGATGGGCTGGATGTCACAAGACTACTAATGGCTGCGTATATGAGTGCCGAACAAAAAAAAACAATTCAACTTCCAAACCCGGATATTGATTCCTTCATTCCTGCTGTTGCCAGAGGTGAGTGGAATCCAAAAGGAAAATAGAATGAAAAAGATCAGTTTACTTTTAATCACAATTATGATGATTAGTTGTTCTTCAAATCCTGAATGGATACTCCTTTTTGATGGAGAAAGAGTCAATGGATTGAGAGGATTTAAACAATCAAGTTTTCCATCAGATGATTGGACAATTATTGATGGTGAATTGAAAACCATCCCCGGGCATGGTGTTGACCTCATCAGTGAGGATGTCTATAAAGACTTTGAACTTGAGTTGGAATGGAAGGTCCCCGCTGGTGGAAACAGCGGTATTTTTTATTTTGCTACAGAGGAAGGAGATTATATCTGGCAATCCGCTCCTGAAATGCAAGTTTTGGATGACGAAACCCATACTGACGGAAAAGCTACACTAACTTCTGCCGGATCTCTATATGATCTTATTTCTGTATCTGAAAGTGTTGTAAAGCCTGTAGGTGAATTTAACAGGGTACGAATCAAGGTGAAAAATAACCATGTGGAACATTGGTTAAATGGAACAAAGGTTATCGAATACGTTTACCAGAGTGTCCACATGAAAGAGTTAATTTCAAAAAGTAAATTCAAAACTATGCCCCTTTTTGCGAAAGCGAAAGAAGGAAGGATTGGCTTCCAAGGGGATCATGGGGAAATTTGGTACCGGAATATCCGTATCCGGAAACTGTGATTTGAATCGCCGTGAATTCCTTAAACATAGTGCTTTAATCTCCGGTGGACTGGCTTTCACCGGCTTAGGCAGTTCAAATTTATCGGGATGTAAACAGTCCCTGCATTTTAAAATTTCTCTTGCGGAATGGTCTTTACATCGTTCAATAAAAAGTGGAAAAATAGACCATCTTGAATTTTGTGCAGTTGCAAAAAATGAATTTGGGATTTCTGCTGTTGAGTATGTAAATACCTTCTTTTTTGAAAAAGCAATGGATGAATTCTATCTCAGAGAAATGAAAAAACGGTCAGACGATCTCAATGTAAAAAATCTACTGATCATGTGTGACAACGAAGGATATCTGGGTGATCCTGATTCAGCGAGAAGAACTCAAGCGATTGAAAATCATTATAAATGGGCAGAAGCAGCAAGGATTTTGGGTTGTCACTCCATCCGGGTAAATGCCCGAAGCGAAGGTTCGTACGAAGACCAAATTGCATGTGCGGCAGATGGATTAAGACGGCTGACAGAATTCACTGATTCAATTGACATTAACACAATTGTAGAAAACCATGGTGGCTTATCATCCAATGGTAAATGGCTGTCTGCGGTGATGAAAAAAGTGAATCATCCTCGGGTCGGCACGTTACCGGATTTCGGTAATTTTAGGATTAAAGGTGACGAGTGGTACGATCGGTATGAAGGGGTTCAGGAACTCATGCCCTATGCAAAAGCTGTCAGCGCTAAAAGTCATGAATTCGATGGGGACGGGAATGAAACCGCTACCGATTATTTTAAAATGATGAAAATAGTATTAGATGCCGGTTACAATGGATTTGTGGGTATTGAATATGAAGGTAACGCACATACCGAGATGGATGGTATCCGACTGACATTGGAGTTGTTGAAAAAGGTCAGGAATTCGGTTTCTTAAAATATAATCTTTTTTCAACCGTACCATATTTCACCCTTTTACGCACACTACCTGCTTCAAGGTATGAACGATTTCTACTAAATCCTTTTGATTTTCCATGACATCATCTATGTTTTTGTACGCTTCAGGGATTTCATCAATCACATCCCTGTCTTTACGGCATTCTACACCTGCGGTTTGTATTTTCATATCTTGAACCGTAAACTTCTTCTTCGCTGCTCTGCGGCTCATAGTCCGACCGGCACCATGGGAACAGGAATGGAAAGAATCAGAATTTCCCCTGCCTTGTACAATATAACTTTTAGTGCCCATGCTCCCCGGGATGATACCCAAATCACCTTTTCGGGCACGAATTGCCCCTTTTCGGGTTAACCATACCCTACGTCCAAAATGGGTCTCAACTTCTACATAATTGTGATGGCAGTTGATGGCTTCTTCCACCGTATGGATTGTTTTTTCCAACGATAAAGAAACTGCTTTTAGGATAGCTTTCATCATAAACCTGCGATTGGCTTTTGCAAAATCTTGAGCCCATTTTACCGCTTTCACATAATCATAAAAATACTTCGATCCTTCCGATAGATAAGCTAAATCCTTATCAGGTAAATGAGTCATATGTCGTTGAGCTTCTTTTTTCGCTAAACTAATGAAATAAGTACCAATGCGGTTTCCGATTCCTCTTGACCCGGAATGGAGCATAACCCATACATCATTGTTTTCATCCAGGCAGACCTCTATAAAATGGTTTCCCGTTCCCAAAGTACCTAAATGATTAAATGTATTGACACGCCTGCTGAGCAGTTTGGGATGACGACCAATAACTTTTGAAAGTTTTTTCCTTATATCAAAAATTTTCCAGAATTCAAGAATATTGTTATTTGGGTCATGCCAAGAGCCTCGGTCATTTCTCCCGCCGTTGTCCGTTCTGCCATGGGGAACAGCTTGTTCAATCCTGGAGCGGATATCGGATAAATTATCCGGAAGGTCATTGGCATTCAGATTTAAACGGCACGCCATCATACCGCAGCCAATATCCACCCCAACAGCCGCCGGAATAATAGCTTTCAGTGTCGGGATCACTGAACCAATTGTTGCACCCAGACCCCAATGAACATCAGGCATAGCGGCAACATGATGATGAATAATCGAAAGTCTTGATACATTTTCCAACTGCTTCATAGCTTGTTTCTCGACTTGGTCCGTATAAATATGGACAGGAACCTTTCCCTTGTTTATGATTTTTCTTATGGGCACTGAACTTGAATACTTTTAAAATTCCTTAAAGAGGTGTTTAAATATTACTAAATATTTCTCTTGAAAAAAGATCGAAGTTTATATGATAGAGATTAATCTCCCTACTGATTAATACAACTAAATTATTTACTGATCACAAATCACTAAGTTGTTGGGATTCAACTTCCTAATGATGTAATTCTTTACTCCCGCTTAAGCCCCCAACTGAGAGTGCTGCAATAAATCAAATGAAGCATCAATGTAGCAACAGCAATTTTCGGATTTATTGCACTTCCGAAAACTCCCCAACCCAAGATAGGAAGAAAAATAAATTGCATAGTTAACCACAGGAAAATTCCCCAACCAATTCCCTTCAAAATATTGACTTTTTCTTTTAATACAAAAGAAAAGAGCAAACCAGCAACACCACCGTAGAGGAAGTGAGCAAAAATGCCTATCCCCATAGGGGCAGGTTTTGGTAAAGCTCCAAAAGCCCATTTAGCTAATGCTCCCGGAATGGGAGGCAGCATTGGACTGAGTTTGGATATCATACTGAAAAACATTGCAACTGTCATAGCGAATGTTGCTGCAAGTCCCAAAACAAAACCCTTTTTAATGTGTATATTCATTTTTTTCTCGTTCTATTTAAACTTTAGGTTTAGGTAATGATTTGAGTGACTCAAAAAACTCAATAACATCCACAATAATATACTCATTCAACGAACAAAATATTTGTTGACCTCTTCGCTGAGTAGTTACTAAGCCACATCGTTTTAATTCTTTGATATTATAGGAAGTTGTTGACATAGCAATGCCCAACTATGTTGCCAATTCTGTCACATTGCAACATTTTGCTGACAGATTACATGATTCAGGGTTAGAGCAAGCAAGAGCTTTGTTTTTCAGAATTTTAAGTAGTCGAATCCGGGTTTCACTGGATAATAATGAGAAAATTTGTGCTATGTCTTTACGTTTCATAACATATTTCTATAATTAGATAACTATCGAATATCAAAATATAGGAAAATTAACAAACTTTTGTCTGGGGAATATTTTCAAGGTTAAATGAAGAAAATATCTTTGGATAGCAGTCTATTGTAGATGCAACTAATTTAACAATGGGTTTTTTAGAAAGCAGGGTATTTATATAATTCCTTTCTTCCATTAGATTTAAAGATTGGTTTTATTATTCTTAATGTAATATATTTTTAAATATTTATAATACTATACAGGTTGATAAGGGAAAAAATGGCAGAAAAATTCAAAGATATAGAATTTGAAAAACATATATCGAAATTAATAGTCAATAAAGAAATTTACAAAATGTTAGATCAATTAAGGTCTATCATGAGAAAAATCGTTTTTCTAATTGGAGAAGAAGATTGGGATAATGAAAGTTTTACAAAATATCAAAGAAAACAATCGTTGGAATTAATACTTGATTATTCATTCATTTATTGTGTGAACGAATTAATTACAGTTTTAAATGATAGTGGAACATTGGCACCAATGCCCGGAGTAAAGAAATGGATAGGAAATTATGAAAATAAATATTTCGAATATTTTTTCAATAATAAGGAATTAAAATCCAATAAAAACAATATTAAATTGAAAGATAAAAGTAAATTTAAAAATACTCTTAACAAATTATTGACCTGTAATAATGAAGATGATATAGAAAAAGAAATTTTAAAGATTGGAGAAAAATATAATATTAAGAGGAATGATATGATTTCAATGAGAGGATTTACATTTGAATTGGAAGATAGAATTTTAGCTGCTATTTGGGATGAAGAATAAAACGATTTGATTCTTCTTACTTTTCAAAAGAGAGTTTACTAAGCAGTGATAAAAACAAATTAAATTATCTTTTTTTATTCTTTATAGTTTATGTATAAATTGAAGCAATAATATTTTACAAAGGAAGACGAAATGAGTGATAAAAACACAGGAACGGTTAAATGGTTCAATAATTCCAAAGGATATGGTTTTATAACCCCTGAGGGAGGAGGAAAAGATTTATTCGTACACATGAATGATATTCAAATGGATGGATATAAAACTCTTAAAGAAAATCAAAATGTCGAATTTGAAGTTACTGAAGGTGAAAAAGGACCTGCAGCAACAAAAGTAGTACCTCTTTAAATTATTGTAATTATTTTACGGGAATTTTATCCGGTAGAATAAAATACATTTAACGATCCAAAAACCCCGAATTAATTTTCGGGGTTTTTTTATTAATTATCTATCGGATTGAATAATTTCAAAATATTTAGTTCTGGAGGTCATAGCACCAAAAGCCCCCATAACAGGATTTCCATTTTGATCTCTTAAATTTGTCCGCTCTGGATCTGAAAGGTCTAACAGACTGTAAAAATAATAATGATCATATCCAGGTGAGAAAGTGAATATATCATATTTGAATTTATATGCATCATCATAATTCTCTGCTACCACAGGTTCAAACATAATACAGATTTTATTTTCTATAAAATTATTACCGCTGTCTGTTCCGCCTTCGGGATGTCCATGAAAATAAACATATCTATCATTTGATTCATCGTAGATATACTGAACAGTTTGATATTTTATGGATTCAAACAAAGACGCATAATTGATTTTAGCTGAGGGGTCATTTTCTTCAAAATACAAGGTATCACTATTATGATATGATTCAAGACAACTATACACATGGGGAAGGTCCGCACATAATTTGACTTCTTCCTCTTCAGATTCTGAATAAAATATTACCGGACGGCGAATGGTATCCCTGGCGGTTATTTCTCCATAATATTCATAGCTGGACCCCTCTATACATTCGCAGGAGAATTGATATTCTGTATCGAAATGATTGAAGTCGATTTCACAATCGCTTGAATCGGGAATCCATGCACCGTATGAAACGATACTAATTTCATCAATTTTAACGCCGTGTTTTTCAGTCCCCTCAAAAATAATCCCCGCATCTTCCTTAAAAATAAAATTACAGGTTGAGTCTCCATGGGTAATTTTCACTGAACACAAGCTGTCCAAATGAATATTAGGTAATACTTCATCGTATTCATCCACCTTCGGTTCATTACATCCGGGAATGCCGTCTCCTTCACCAGCATCAGGAGGAATATCACCAAGAAACCCCTTATCATCATAATCACCATCATTATTTGCATCCACAGCTTGCGTTCCATCCTCTCCCAGATCATCGGTCACACAGTCTCCGATACATCCATTCAAACATTCCGATTTGGTTAAATAAGTTTTCAAAAGTGATCCGTCCTGTTCACACCCCTCACACTCTTCTTCATTCACATCGCAGGAATATAGATGGAGGATGCAATTAGACTCATTTCCACATGCTTCCATGCAGTCACTGTGGGATTCATATGAAATAGAATCGGAGGTGCAATAGTAATAATTCCAATCTAAATCATCATCTTCACAATTAAACAGATCTGCTTCATTCAGCGGAACTGAACGGTCAATCCTGATGATTGCGGTGTTCTGGGATGGAAGCATGAGTGCTTCAATCCTGAGTTCAGATTGATAAAAAGAAAAATCATCGGAAAAATCACGAATGTCTAATTCTTTTTCGCAACTCATTAGAAAAAACCCAACTCCAAGAATATAAAAGAATTTATAATTCATCTAAATATTAAACTCCCAACCAAATGTGAACAATGCGGGAAACATGCTGTAGGCTGACACTTTTGAAGGTGAAGCATTATGATTCCAATTGTATAATAAGACATTGTAATGATTTGTCAGGTTTATAATTTGGAATTTCCATTTACCGTTTAGTCCCAACAGGTTGGATTTTCTTGTGAGACTAACATCAATTCTGAAGTAGTCCGGATACCGTCCACTGTTTCTCCCGCCATAAATATTTCCGAAATATTGGTAAGGATTCTCCAAACTGCCATAGATTTGGCTCCCTGCCTGATGTACTTTTCCTACGACCGGTGTGTATGTCTGCCCGCTACTAAATATAGTACTCATTCCAATTTCGTTATTTTCCGATAACTGATAACTAAGCACCGAATTAAAGGAGTGTGGTTTGTCATATTTCGCAGGATATATTTCTTTTTCTTCCCAAATAATACCATCGGAGTTTAAATCAACTTCTCTTTCAATGCTTGAGTAGGCATAACTTATCCATCCCGATAATTTTCCTAATCTCAATCTGTATAAGAATTCCAGTCCGTACGATTCTCCTATTCCTGAAATTGCTATAGTTCCGGAAATATCACTTCCGTCAACTTTAGGATTAAGGTCGTAAATATTATCATATTTTTTAAAATATGCTTCAATGGAAACACTGTTTCCTTCAGAAATCCAATATTCGCTTCCAATGATAAAATGTTCAGCTTGTTGAGGTTTTTTACCTTCAGGAATGGGCTGCCAGAAGTCCACTATTCTTAACAATTCATCTTCCTGATTGATGGTGTATAGAAACTGGGAATATTTCCCCCAACTTACCTTCAGCGCTAAATCGGTAATGGGATGATATTTTAATCCAAATCTTGGATTTATCAACACATCATTGTATTGACTGAATTTTGATAATCGAAATCCTGTATTTAAATGAAGTTTAGGTATGGGATGCCAGGTACTGTTTGCATAAACACTGGTGATCGCAGGTTCAGAATTCAGAGTTGCTCTGTTAATTCCTGCAAATTTTTCGTTATAATTCAAATACAGAATCTTATACTGCCACCCTGTTTTTATATGAATAGCATCTGAAAAAAAATAACTGATATTTTGGTCAAATGCAACGTCCCTGACAATATTATCAATATCCAATGATAAGTCCGCATTATCTGTGGATTCATCTTCCGAACTGGTTTCGGTGCTGTCTGGATTAAAATCAATCGCAAAATCCACGTTGAATTTGTAATCCGTTCTGGAAAGGTTATTTTCGATGAAATAATTGGAATTCGGTATGTATTTCCAGATCAGGCTTTTTGTTGAATTTCCCCAATCCCAGGAAAAATCGATTCCGGGGAAGTCACCTCCTCCAATACTCAAAAAAAGATCATCTTTCCCGGAGAATTGGCTATAAATAATTTGATTATTTTTATTAGGTGAGGTTTTGAATTTTATATGAGTATCCCAAAAATAATAATTGAACGGTTCGCTCTCATCCTTTAATGTATAATAAAGAGACACAAACTGATCGAAATAAGTTCTTCTTCCAGAGATCATCCAAGAACCTTTGTACAATGGTCCTTCTGCCAGAATTTTTGAGGATAACAGGCTGATGTCTCCGCTTATTTTACTGTAATCCCAGAAGGATTTGATTGGATTGGAATCTGCCAGCCGTCCGTTTTTGGAGTCTCCTTCCCGAGCGGTAATTTTTAATACAGAAGATAATCTCCCACCATATTGAGCAGGAAACCCACCTGCCAGAAATTCAGTGTCGGAGATCATGTCTGCATTGAAAGTGGAAAAAACACCGCCGATGTGATAAGGATTATAAATTTCAGCACCGTCAATTAAAATAAGGTTTTCATCCGGACTTCCTCCTCTTACAATCAGAGCAGCATTAAAATCATTGCTGGCACTGACACTGGGCAACAATTGAAGTGTCCTGAATATGTCTGTTTCGATAAATGCTGGGACCCTACGAATCTCCTGATTAGTCAAATTCACCCTGCTCACATCCACACGGTTTTCAAATCTCATTCTTTCCGCAGAGACAGTAATTTGTTCAAGATCCACTGTGGTGGGTTCAAGTTCAAAGTCAATCCGTAAATTTTCAAGTTGAATGTTTATTTTTCTTTCAACTGTTTTGTATCCAATCATCCTGACCTGAATGGTGTATTGTCCGGTGTTAAGATTAGGAAGAACGAAATATCCGTTTACATCGGAAGATGTTCCAATTTTGTTTTCGTCAATAACGATATTTGTATAAGGTAGGGGTTCCCCGTTACTTTCATCTCTGGTAAACCCCGAGATGGTCACTCCATAGATTGATGTTAATATAAAAAAGAAAAATAGATTTGTTTTATAAATTTGAATGGTGACAGGAATCATTTAATCCTAAATCTATTTTTCTTTATTTTTCTGAAAATCAAGAGAAGCACTGTTGATGCAATATCTTAATCCGGTGGGATCAGGTCCATCCTCAAAAACGTGCCCTAAATGTCCATCACATTTTGAACAGCGTATTTCTATTCTCTGCAGGGAGAGACTGTTATCACTATACTCAGAAACCGAGGTTGAATCAACAGGAGTCCAAAAACTTGGCCAACCGGACCCGGAATCATATTTAGTAGTTGAATTAAACAATGGGTTGCTACATCCTCCGCATAAATAAATACCATCTTCTTTATGATGATAATATTCTCCGGTTCCAGGTGGTTCAGTACCTTTTTTACGAAGGATATTGTATGCTTTAGGAGATAAAGATTCTTTCCATTCTTTATCAGTTTTATTTTTTGGATCCATAGTATTATTTCCATTTGTGATTATTTGACATAGAATTATCGAAGCTGAAATCGATAAAATTATTAAGTTTAACCGCATATTATTTCTTAATAGTTTGCTTTAAATCCCAAATTAAATCAAACACAGTTTAGTATAACGCATCTTGTGTTCTGATAAACCTGTGGTAGACAATAATGTTCCGCTTTTTCTCTCTGTTAACTTAGCGCTTTTTCTAAGTCAGCAATTAGGTCATCTCCATCCTCAATCCCCACTGACATTCTTACTAAGCTGTCAGAAATTCCAACCCTTTGCCGTTCTTCCGGACTCATTCCTGAGTGGGATGTGGTTGCGGGCAGAGTTACCAGTGATTCAATCCCTCCTAAGCTTGGAGCAATAACTGAGAGCGTTACTTTTTTAAAAAAATTATTCGCGGACTCCAGCCCTCCTTTTAGCTCGAAACTGAGCATCCCACTGAATCCGTCAAATAGTTCTTTTGCAGACTTATGATAAAGATTCGTTTCAAGACCGGGATAGTTTACCCGTTCTACTTCAGGATGATTTTCAAGAAATTGTGCTATTTTGAAAGCACTTTTATTATGGCGAGCCATCCGCAGGGCAAGAGTTTTTATTCCCCGGTGCAAAAGAAAACATGCATGGGGATCTAAAGTCCCTCCTAAATGATTTAGTTGGTGGGTTATCTTTCCAATGAGTTCAGCGGAACCTATGACACATCCGGCTACAATGTCGGAATGACCGTTTAAATATTTTGTACAGCTGTGACATGATAAATCAAAGCCCCACTCAGAGGGACGGAAATTAATAGGAGAAGGAAATGTGTTATCTACAATGGAAATCAAGTTGTGTTCTCTTGCAAATGCTGTAACCGCTTTCAAATCAGTAACCTGCAAAAGTGGATTGGTCATGGATTCAACATAAATAACTTTTGTCTCTGGACGAAGTTTCCCCTCCCATTTATCCGAAGAAGTGCCATCAATAAAATCAAAGGATATCCCCCACTTTTCAAGTTCGTGATTAACAAAAGTATGAGTACCTCCATAAAGTGTGTCTTGAATAAGAAAATGATCTCCTTTTCCAAGAAAGGTAAGGAGGGAAGTGGTAATGGCTGCCATCCCGCTGGCTGTCACAAGGGATGATTCCGCATTTTCCAAGGCAGCAAGTTTTTTCTGTAAAGCAATGTGATTCGGTGTGTTGTTCAGGCGAATATATTTTATATCATGATAGCTGTCTTCCTCTTCATATTCGTACATGGCTGTTTGAAAAATGGGTAGGGATACTGCTCCGCCAATCCTTGGTTTTGGTTCCCCGGAATGGATGAGTTTTGTATCTATTTTAGTGTATTTTTTCATTGTTTCCTAATATCAACACTTTTCCAAAGCTTGTTTCAGATCGTCAATTATATCATCCACATCCTCAATCCCCACTGAGATACGAACTAGTCCATCTGTTAGTCCTCTTGCGTGGCGTTCATCTTCCGGAACATCCACATGTGTCATGGTAGCAGGATGGGTGATCATGGTTTCAACTGCTCCCAGACTTTCAGCTAAAGAACATAACTCAACAGAATTCATCAAGGTTTTTCCGGCTGGAATTCCTCCATTCAATTCAAAAGATATCATCCCGCTGTATCCGTCCATCTGTTCTTTAGCAATGGAATATTGTGGATGGGACGGCAATCCCGGGTAAGTGATTTTTTCAACTTGTGAATGAGACTCCAGAAATTCCGCCACTGTTTGAGCATTAGAGGCATGACGTTCCATCCTGAGATGGAGGGTTTTGACACCTAACAGAGTGAGCCAACAGTCAAAGGGGCTGGGAACAGCGCCAATGGTTTTCTGCACATATTTCATTTTTTCATGAATTTCTTTATCATTGGTGATGATGATTCCGCCGATGATCTGGTTATGACCGCTGATATATTTGGTGGTGCTGTGCATGACGATATCGGCACCAAATTCAAAAGGACGTAAAAAAATCGGTGTGGCAAAAGTGGAATCCACTCCGAATATAATATTGTGTTTTTTTGCAATCTGTGACATGGCATCCATATCTGTTACTTTGAGTAAGGGATTTGTAGGTGTTTCAACCCAAAGGAGTTTGGTCTCTGAGGTAATAGCATTTTCCACATTTTCCGGATTGGATGAATCCACATAAGTAAAGGTTAATCCGTAATTCACCAGAATGTTGTTAAAATAACGGGAGACTCCGCCATACACATCATCGGAGCATACCACATGATCACCTGAATTGAGCAATTTCAGGACGCTGTCCACGGCGGACATCCCGCTTGCAAAACAGGTTCCGAATTTCCCTCCTTCAATAGCAGCTAAATTATTTTCCAATATTTCCCGTGTGGGATTGGCGGAACGGGTGTAATCAAATCCAAAGTCTCTGCCAACTTCCGGAAGAACATAGGTGGCTGTCTGGTAAATGGGCGGGACGATAGCTCCGGTTGTGGGGTCGGGGGATATTCCTGCACGGACAATTTTTGTATCAAATTTCATGAAGGTTCCTTAAATTTATATCTTAAAATGAGTTCACTGATTTTTCAGTGATTGAATTAGGGAAATTATACTAATTAAATTTTCAATTCCAATATGTATTGATTCCTATAGAATTTATTTCATTAAGACGATTTTTTGAGTTGAAATGGTATTCCCTGAATTCAATTTTACAAAATAAACTCCACTGGAAAATTCTGTAGCATTCCATTGAACCGTGTGATTGCCCGGTGTCAAATGTTCATCAATAAGTATTTCTACCAGTTTTCCTGTGATGTCGTAAATAGACACATTCACTTCAGACAATTTAGGGAAAGAAAATTGAATAGTCGTCACCGGATTAAACGGATTTGGGTATATTGGAAACAGTGCAAATTCTGTTGGGGTTTGGGATAATGTGGATTTTCTTAATATCCACTGTTCAAAATCTGAAGACAAAGTTAGTTGATCTTGATCAGTTAATGAGATTGTTTCGCTCCTCAGCCAGCCGGCGGATTCGATCGCAACGACAGGTACTAACTCCCAACTTTCACCGTCTTTTATTTCACATTCAAAAGTTGTAGGTTGTCCGTTATTCATTATTTCAATTATACAATCATCCGTTGAACAGAGTTTGGTGTTATCGGAAAATCGGATGTCTTTTGCACCTAAAGGTGGTTTCGGTGGCAGGCTGTAACTCAACGGATTTTCCACTTTAATTCCGTTACCAAAATACAGTGTTTGCTTACCGAACGTTAGGGTGTTTGCATCCGCCTCAGCAGATAAATGTTCCGGTTTTGGTACCACAACCATCTTGGTTGTTTCCCTTGCTGAAGCAGACAAAACAATCTCACCTTCCACTGTACTCCTCAACCAATATCCTTTTCCGGGGATCAGTTCATATACATTTACGTAGCCATCATCGAAACCGTAAACGGTTCCGGGAATGATTAAGTTTTGAGGGTCAGAAATTGAATTTATAGATACAGGAAATGAAAAACCGGAAATTAGATTCCAGTCTGCATTCAGGAATATTGTCAATTCATTGACTGGGCTACCTGTGATCTGTGTCATCCCGGATTGAGTAAACCTAAGCCAATAGCCGGTTCCCACTGTCAGTTCATTTTCCTGAACATATCCACCGGAAAAAGAGTAAAGTGTTCCTTCCACCGCTTCCGGGAATAGACTTAAATGTTGCGAATTCTCAACTATCAGAGGAAGCCCGACCATATTCCAATCTGCAGCATATTCAACTGTAACAGTCATTTCGTTGTTTTGATCAAAATAATCCAGTCCGTATTTCTGGGCACGGGCAATCATATAATCAAATCCCGGATGGATATAACTCCACTGTATTTCTCCTTCAGGATTTATCTCAAAAATATAGGCATCATCCGCTTCGGTAATAAGTGTATTCCCGTTCGGTTGTCGGAACGCACCACTTTGTACATCGGATTGTAAACTGTTCCCAGGGGTATAGATCCAAACAGCATTTTCAGGGCCAAATGGTTCGTTTGCAGAAATATCATAGGTTCCATTCAAATTAAGTGGTGGATCAAACTCTAATGCCGCTGAAGCATTGTTTGTATGACCGTTGTTAAACAGAATTAAATTACCTTCACCGGGAGATCCAGATGGAATCCAGTTCACTCCGTGTTGTGCATCCAAGATGTGATCTGTATTATTACCGCGGTCATAATTTTGAGGATTTCCCCATCGGTAAAGAAAATCACCACCCATTCCGGAATTTCCTCCGTTATGTCCGCTGGCTTCTTCTGTGGTTGTGCTGTGGTCAATGATAAATATTTCATCCTGGTGACGGGAAGAAAGGACGATTTGTTCCAGTTCAGCATGGTAGGCAATGGCATTCAAATGCATCCAGTCTGCGTTGGCGCCTCCCGGTCCGCCGCTGTTACCGACATTTCCATTGTTTATATCGAATAATTCAGGATGTTCCGAGACTGTAACAAAATTTGGATAGGACGAACTGATATCCTGGCATAAATGATCCCAAAGATGCCATTCCCAGACGACATCCCCGGTTTCCGGATCCAACTCCAAAACAGCTTCGGACCACATCTGGTTCAAGGGATTGTTGATGGTTTGTCTTCCCATGGCATAGGCTTCTGTAGCTGTTTTCCTTTCCCATACAATGATGAGGACATGTCCGTCCGGCAGGGGTTCAACGTCATGATGGTGTTGGTATGTATTGTTGGCAAATTCGTAATCCCAGAGAGTTATTCCATCCCATGTCAATTTACTAATTCCTCCTCCGACACCGCCGGCATTCATGGATGGGTTTTGAACACGATACGGATAGATCATGGTACTGTCAGGAAACAGATAGGGGATACTAGCAGGACTTCGATTGTGAGTCCATGTATGAACCACATCACTGTTATGATCCATGAGATAGGTAGTGGAAGCACCACCGCCACCCGCTCCTCCTAAACCGGGAGTAAACAAGGTATAACCTTCATAAACATCTGCTATGAGCAGATGGAAGAAGAGTTGAAACAAGATAAAAATCCGGGTATAATTCATAATTTTTCCTTCAGGTTTTTTTATATAGATGTAAAATGAATAAAAAAGTTAACTTTTTTTCCTTCAATCACTCAATATAATTTACATTTAGAAAATATTCTCTTGACCATTTCAATTTTTAATCGAATACTTAAAGTTTATCATACACTTGGGATGACCTTTGGTACATGGGTCAGCCCGATCATTTCCGGTATTCTGTTAGGGACTTTACGGGTAATTGTGGGAATGGGGATGATTCTTGATAATTTATTTTGGCCTTTAATTTACAAGAGAAAATTAACAAATCCGCTGGTAATAGTGGGCAATCCCAGATCTGGGACAACCTTTCTTCATCGGTTTCTGGTGAGAAATAATATTGGCGCTGGTGCTGAATTGTGGCAGTTGCTTTACCCGTCACTTATACTTCAAAAACTCATTAAACCTTTGCTTCCTGTTTTGGAACGAATAAGTCCTACAAGACACCATTCAACTGCTGCTCATAAAACCAGTTTGCAGTCTGTGGAAACAGACGATGCTTCAATTTTGTTTAGGTATTTAGACGGTTTTTTCCTGTACGGGTTTATCCTGTCTTGGGCAGAGGAGGATGTTTTTCACTGGTTTGATCCCCGTAAACGAAATACATCAAAAAGGGATTTCAACTGGCTTTCCTCAATCTGGAAAAGAATTCTTATTTCTTCGAAACAGGATAGAGTTATCGGGAAACTGTTTTCAGTCAGTGCCAATATGCCAAAGTTTCAGGAACATTTTCCAGATGCAAAAATCCTTTATATGGTGCGGGACCCGTTAAAGGTTATTCCGTCCGGATTGAGTCTGGTTACAGGGGTTCTGGACAAAAAATTTGGATTCTGGGATTTACCGGAAGAAAAGCGAAACAGTTATATTCGCCGGCTATACAAAGCTTTGGTTGAATTACTTCTCCGGTTTCACGATGATTGGATTAGTGAAAAAATTAACAAAGAAAAAGTCATGATTGTACATTTTGATCAAATGATGAATCATTTTGAAGAGTTGATGGTAGATATTTTGAAATTTGTTGACTATGTTCCTGATGAAGAATTATTAAATTCCATCCGCAAAACAGCAGACAGCCAGCGTAATTTCAAGAGTGAACATATATATGATCTGGCAAAATTCGGTCTTACCAAAGAGCAGATTAAAACAGATTGTTCCGTTTTTTATAATACATTTTTAAACAATAAGTAAATTCATTGTGAAACAAAAATCAGTATTAACCCTTTTCATTTTTATCCTGTCGTGGGGCTTTTCATCAAGTATTGTTGTTCCAGACCACTTGAATGGATGGACAGTTCTTCAGGATTCGGATGTGTGGGTGGGCTGGACACTAAAAAATGATATTCAATGGTGCCGGGCAGAAAAAATATTACCATTTGAAATGGAAAATATTTCAATTCTTATTGAAGATAAAGGTAATTACCCTGAAATTTTCAAGCGAATTGAAGAGACAATAATATTGACACCAGACATTGTCCATGTCAGTCTGGACATGCCATTTCCGTTTTCCGGTCGTGATTATATTGTCAAATATGTTTCTAATAAAACTGAAAATGATTATACATATACCTTCACAGCTTTTGATGAAATGGATATTCCGGTACGGGAAAATTATGTACGGCTTATCAATGCCGGTGGAAGATGGAATTTGTATAAAATTGATAATAAAAGTACTAAGGTAACCTATACGTGGAACGGAGAATTGAGAGGTGACTTTCCGGATTGGGCTCTTGAAAGGGCTTGGAAAGTTCAAGGGACTGAAGTACTGAACTGGCTAAATGAAGCATTGAAATGAGGTTGGAGATGTTTATGGATAATTTTAAAAAAGGGGTGCTATTATTTTTTATAGTAGTAACTATTTCTGATAAGAGTCTGGGTCAAACTTCATATACCGGTGAACTGGATTTTTACTATTTATCTGCCCTAAATGATAATCACCTGATAAATCTTCCATATAGAATTATGGATGTAACCATCCAGCATCAGCATGAAAATATGGAATTTTTCGGAAATTTAGTCATGGAATATTTTCCCCAGAGGCACACCCATTTTTTATCCAACAGTAACCCCCAGGATTTTCTGTGGGATCTTCGGGAACTGTACATGGCATGGTACACAGATTTTGGAGAGATTCGGGTTGGAAAGCAAATTCATACGTGGGGGAGTGTGGATGAAAACAGCCCTATTGATGTGGTGAATGCATTCGACTTTTATTATTTATTTTTTCAGGGAGCGGACAGAAAACTGGGTTCCTATTCAGGAGCGATTGACATGTATTTTAATAATTGGAAATTAAGTGCAATTTTATCTCCATTTCATCACACCAACAGGGTTCCCATAAACGATCCGGAATTTCCTATCAGACTTCCTATTGTTCCTGAAGAATATCAAATTTTCCCCATAGAAAAAAATCCAATGGAAGTTGGTGGTTTTGTTGAATATTCCCATGACTACGGAGATATACGGTTAAGTTTATTTAATGGATACGACCGTGTGTTTAACTTGTCGGGAATCAATGTATTTTTCCAGAATGAATCCCAAACCGGAATCCCGGAAATTGATATTGTATTTGGATATAGGAAGACCCAAATGAAGGGAATAGGGGGTACCTTGCTGTTTGGTGATTTGATATTACGAGGGGATTATGGATATTTCCAGACCAAGGATCAAAACGGCAGCATAAATAGAAACAATCCGGACCCTATTATTGGTGAATACTATAATTACTTAGCATATGAATATCCATTAAAAGAAGAAGCAGATTATTACCAAATGACATTACAGTTTGAATATGGATTACCCTGGGATATTACTATAGTCGGGCAATTTTTCAGTTATGACACATTAAAGTACAAATCCGGAGAACTTCCTTTAGATGAGGATGTGGATATTCCTGCATTGGAATTATCAGCAGATGAAATTGATCCCCGAAATTTCTTTTCCCCCGGAATCGGAACACCCATTGCCGCATTAATGAAAAAAGCCCTGACTCTCAGCATGGAAAAGACTTTTCTGGAAGAACAATTAAAGATCAACTTTTTAAGTATGATGGATTTGTACGATCCGCTGGATCCAAAAAAAATAAAATTATGGGGGAAAATAATTGGTTTAACTATCGAATATGACCTGACTCAGGATCTAAAACTGATATCAGGTATGACCCAAATAACAGGGAATAAAAATCATCCTGAAGAAGAGCATTACCGCTTGAAACAAATGGAAGATTTTTCACATCTTCGGTTTGAATTGAAATATAGTTTTTAATCATTCAAAGGTAGAAGTATTTCAAGCATCAGTTGACAAAAACAAACAGGGATGATTGTCAACCTATTTCATAAACACAACCTTTTGGATCTGCCTTCCTCCATTCTTCTCAAGAAGTACGAAATATACTCCGCTTGAGAGTCCCCCCGCATTCCATTTTACGCTGTGATTTCCTGGGGAGAGTTTTTTGTTCACAAGAGTTTCAACTAATTTTCCGGTGATGTCATAAATTTGTAGAGACGTACCGATGTTACGTCTTGAGACGTTTGACCCAAACGTCTCTACAGCCATAGAAAATTGAATGGTCGTTACCGGATTAAACGGATTTGGATGTGCTGGGAAAAGAGCAAATTCCGTAGGAGTTTGGGGAGTGGTGTATTTTCTCAACACCAATGATTCTGAATCTTCATTTAACTCTAATACCTGAACACCTGAACACCCAAACACTTCTCCGCTTTCAGTGGCTAATTCCCAACTTTCACCACCTTTTATTTCACACTCAAAAACCAAAGGTTGTCCATTATTCATTATTTCAATCACACATTCATCGACTGAACATAATTTTGTATTTCCGGAAAAACGAATGTCCGTTCCTCCCACCGGGGGTTTAGGTGGAAGACTGAAACTCAACACATCTTTTTCAGAAACATCTGCACCGAAATAAAGTGTTTGATTTCCAAACTTCAGATTATTGGCATTTTCCGGTTTAATGACAAACAGCCTGTTTGTAACCTGTCCATTAGTGGACAAAACAATTTCACCGGCATTATTTGTCCTCACCCAATATCCTTTTCCTGGTTCCAATTGGGATACTTGGGTATACGTGTTTTCAAATCCGTAAAAAGTTCCGGGAATGAGAATGTTGTCAGGATCGGTGATCTGGGAAACTTCCAACACTTCGGATATTCCGGAAATGAGATTCCAGTCTACCGCAAGATTTACGGACAATTCCTGAATTGAATTCCCGGTAATGGTTACTATATTTTGTTCATCGAAGCGGAGCCAGTATCCCACACCATTTGTTAATACCTGAACCTGGACGTAGGTGCCGTCAAATTCATATAAGGTTCCCGGAATTGCATTTGGGAAAACTGCAGTGTAGTATGGATCCTCAACCTCCAGGGGTAGACCTACAAGGTTCCAGTCTGTTTGAAAAACAACTTCCAGGGAATCACAATTTTGAGGATCCTCAACCATAAATGAGTAAATAAACTGATCCAAACTGATATCCAGATGTTCACTGTTTGTGATACACTCAGGCAGATTTTCACAAAGATAATTCCCTCCAATGGCGAAATAGGGATACCAAGCACCGTCCATTCCACTCCAGTCAATATTGAGATCACAGATACATTCCGGCATAGCGGAAAGTACATTATTGAAAAGCCATAAATAAGATAGATTTGTCAAATTACAAAATGATTCCGAGATTGCTTCGATTTGATTGTACCCAAGATCAAGGAAATAAAGGTTGCTTAAATTTCCTATGGATTCCGGTAATTCTCCCAATTGATTATTGGAAATGTATAGACTGCTCAGACCGGTAAGTTGTCCAAGGGTTTCCGGAATTTCCGTAAGGTTGTTCCACTGCAGTGCTAAGTATGATAATTCCGTCCAATTCCCAATGGATTCCGGTAAAATCGAAATGGGTTCTGTTAAACCGGAACCGGAATAATTATAATCTGCCACCCAATTTTTCAATCTGCCGCTTATCCATGTCTGCGTTCCCATTTCCAAAGGGCTGGTGTACGAACTTAATTCATTGAATGATATAATGTCTTCCAGAGCAGTAAGATCGTCTGAGTAAAAACAGGAATCAGCTGGCCACATTGTAACGGAAGCGGGAATGTCGCTAATAAAGGTAAATTCTTCTCCACATTGGATTGAAAATGCTTGTATATCTATCGTCTTAACAAGGTCGTTTCTATGAGCAGGAATAATGGAAAAATTTAAATTATGAGGGTTGGGATCACCCCATATATTTCCTTGAAAAGAAAGTGTTTGTGATTCTCCATTTTCTAAAAATGCAGTACCGGTTTGATTAACAAACCATCCTTCTTCATCATTCAGCGTATATTCAAATGTCTCTGAATTACTTCCCTCATTTGTCAGAGTAATATTTAGAGTGGAAGTTCCTATAGGTAGCAAAACTGCTTGTTCCGAATTGTAATCTGTTAATCCATTCACTGAAATGCTGAATGCTGAAGGAAACAAACCTGAAATCCGGTTTGACCTATACACCGCTCCCAATGGTTCGGACAAATTATATTTTGCTTCCCAAATCGTTTCATGGTCCGGAGAGATTTCTATTGCTGTACCACTTTCCCCAATGGTTGTGATTAAATAATTTCCATTGTCCAGTTTTTGTACATTTCCGGAAAATGATCCATATAATTCCGAGGGTAAATTGTGCTCCCAAACGATATCTGCGGAATAGTCACCACCAACTTCATTTACCTGTATTTCCAGCGCTCTGGATTGAAAAGATAAATTTCCATTATCAAAAGTGAGAATGTTTCCGTTTTCCGATATCTGCAAACTGTGCTGGAAATTGAATCCCAGGTCATGACCGAAATCCACATCACCGGAAGGCATATCTTCTCCCATTGACCAGACGATTTCTCCACTTGGATAATTAATTTTTACAATCCTAGATAAATGCCTGATGGATACAAAAACAGCGCTTTCAGTCTCATCAAACCAGAGGGAATTTGCGTGAGTCCAATCATATCTTTGCGGTGTGGCAACAAAAGCATCAAACCACGTTCCGTTTTCAATTTCATAATCATCCATACTCAAATGGTCGAAAAAATTCCATTCCCACAGGACTTCTTTCGTATCCTCGTCCCATTCGACCAACTTGTCCCCAAACCAGACGAAAAATGGTGTTACTCCATCACAAAGTACTCCAAAGTATTGATAGCAAATGGCTGTCCAATCTCCAATCGGTACAGGACCCAGTTGTTCTACTTCTACAATTCCTAAATAATTCCCATTGGGAAGTTGAATAATATCGTGATGATTGAATTCGTCATTTGGTTCTTCCCAAACGATTTCATTATCCAATGAAAATTTGACTCCTTTATAAAAATTTCCGTCTGGTTGTCCGGATACATATTCACACCCATAAAATTGTCCGTAATGATCTGTATTGTAATAAATGATCGGTTGTTCTGCAGAATTCCAAATTTCTTTTCCGTTTTTATCAATAATAGCAGAATAATAATCATAAAAAGCACCAAAAAGTGTCAATCCGTCTGAATAAAGATTTTCGTTATAAATCGTTGCCTCAGCATTCGATATAGTTGCTCCGGTGGAAAACATCCGTGTGCCGATCCACTGCTCATTATTTCCATCCGCAGAAACGAGGCGCACCCTCCAATAATAAGTTGATTCCCACTCTATCATTTCTTTTTCAATATAAATAAGGGAAGAATCAACTTGACTGACCAAAGTATTTGAAAATTCAGAGTCTGTGGAAATTTCTATTTGGTAAGCTGCTGCATCCGGTTCCTGCTCCCATTCAAATAGGACGTGAATATAATTCAATTCATTTCCATCCTCCGGATTTAATAAATCAGCGAATGAAAAAGAAATAAAAACTGTAAATAAAATAAAACGTATCATATTTAGATAGATTGAGTCCACTTTAAAATATTCAAATTTAATTCAATTTCAACTATTTAACATATGATAGACATTTCTGTCTGTCGGTGTGCAGACAAGAATGTCTGCACTACGCGTCGTTTGGTGAAATAGAAACACACTATTCGGAGTGGACTCCTCAGTTTAATGACAAAAACTGCTAAATAAAGTTAAAATCTAAACTATTTCATTTAAGCGGACAAAACCAAGTTCATCCAGAATTTCAGATGGGTTACCATTGGTTTTTGTCCTGACCAAAACATGAAATTGATCACCGGGTTTTATGTTTGTCGTATTATCTACAGGAAGTGCGGATTTATCACGGACTAAGACAAGAGGGATGAAAGGCGATTTATTTTTTCTAAATTGAATAGACTGATTATTTACTTTTTCCACTTTCCATATTTGGATTTCAGCATGACCCCTTTCCAGTAATACGCTCCACTTTTCAATATCAAAAGCTCGTCCGAATGCAACTTTTCCGCCCATTTCAAGAACCATTTCTGTAGTTACACCCTCTGCATCACTTTTTACTACCTCCAATACATTATTCAATTTTGCAATGTCTTTTACTTTTTTGGAAAACAGAAAATTAACTTCCTCATTTCTTGTCATCCCGATGATTCCTGCTTTGCTGTCTACCTCAGCCCGATACAGCATATTTGAATCCAGTCCGTTTCCGTAGAGAACACGAATACCATCTTTTTCCGCACGTTTACATTCCTTGGGGTTCTCATCAATGCACAATACATTTTCGTTGTGTTCAGTAAGGATTTTAGCGACTGCACGGCTTATTGGATTTACCCCTAAAATGACCCAACCCGTCCCAGTTTTTTTTCTTAATCCCAATAATGATGCGGTAATTCCTCCGGTTAATCCTGCTTGCAAAACAGTCAAAATGATGAGTAGAAACACCATAGCTTGGAGTTGAGTGCCATCATATCCATGAGCTTCCAGTTCCATAGAAAACAGGGATGCCACTGCGGCGGCAACAATTCCCCTGGGAGCGATCCACGACAATAGTGTTTTTTGTTTGAGGTTTAATTCTGATCCCCATGTTCCGGCCAAAATTGCAAGAGGTCGAAGTAAAAACATGATCACCAAAACTAATGTAATTCCCCTCCAACCAAGATTGGTTAATTGTGCAATTTGGATATCTGCTGCCAAGAGAATGAAAAGCATACCTATAAGGAGTACTGTCATTTCTTCTTCAAAATCCCTGAGTTCCCTCCGTACTGCAGTTTTTGTATTTCCCACCACCAATCCTGCAATAGTTACTGCCACCACACCGCTTTCTGCACTGATTGTGTTTGATATTTGAAATAGAGCAAAAACTACGGACAGCATGAACACATTTTCAATCGCTTCAGGAATAAACCGCCTTAACCTCAGAAGTACAGCAAGTCCCAGACCACCAACTGCACCAATCATGACTCCGGAAAGAAGTCTTGAGATGATATGAAAAAACCCTTTTATAAAAGATAATCCTGAAGGACTTAACGCCACTTCCAGTGCTACCACTGCCAATACGGCACCAATTGCATCCAAGAGAACACCTTCAGCTTCAAGCACTGTGGAAACCGACCGTCTGAATCGAAGTCTTTTCAATAGGGGAGAAATGACAGTAGGCCCTGTCACTATGATAAGAACACCAAACAAAATAGAATTTCTCCAATCCCATCCAATGATCAATTTTGACGAGATTATTCCGCCAATAGCAGTTACCAATGCACCGATGGTAATAAGTTGACGGATCACCAGTTGTTCACGTTTGATACGGCTCCACCTCAAATTCATACCGCCTTCAAACAGGATAACTGCAACGGCAAAGCCCACGATCATATACATGGCATTTCCAAGACTGGACGGGTGGATCAAACCCAGCATATCAGGACCAAGTAACATCCCCACAGCTAAAAGTAAAATAATCCCCGGTATTTTGATATGGCGGGAAATGACTTGCACAAGCATCCCAAAACACATGGCTAATGCAAGGGTTAAGGCAGGATTTGATTCAGGCATGATAAGGAAAATTAATGATGAAAAATGGTACTCATTCAACCAAGACTGAATATTTTTTAATATGATCCATAATTGCTTCAGACACATCTTCAAATGATTCCTGAATCAGCCAATGTCCCACATCAAGTTCGAGGAAGGTATAGGGACCTATCATATATTTTTCAGTTCCTTCAACTCCTGTTCTGCCAATTGCTGAGTCCCGATTTCCCCAGATGAGCAAGGTAGGTGTGTGTACATTTCCTATTTTTGTTATTAAATCAGACGAATTCCAACCTATGTTTGCCCTGTACCAATTCAATGCCGATCTTAAAACCCTCTTTTGTGAAAATGCTTGAAGATACACCTCAATTTGTTTCTCTGTACTGAAATACCATAAAGATTTCAACTTGGAATAATTATTAAAGGAGAAATATAATTCGGGAATGAACGGCAGTTTAAAAAAACTGACATAACGGCTTTTCTTTTTCTGCTCATCATCGGAATTGTAAGCATCCATAAATGCTTTCAGATGCGGTACGGAAAGGGCACTCCAACTTAAAATTCGATCCGGGTTTATTGTAATCATTGTCCACCCCACACTGGAACCCCAATCGTGCCCTACCAGATGAAATCGTTCAAAATCAAATTTATCCGCTAATTGAAAAATATCATCACATAACTTATCCAATTGGTAGTCTGATTTTTTACTGGGTAATGAACCAGGATTGTATCCCCGCTGATCCGGAGCAATCACTTGATATCCTTCAGATGCCAACAGTGGAATGAGATCAATCCACATGTGTGATGTTTCGGGAAATCCGTGTAACAGAATTACTCCTTCTCCCGTGTTATCCAATCCTCCGGTTCTGCACTGAAACTGGAGGTTGTTTACCGTTACTGTCTGGATGGAGACAGGATTTGATTCACCAAAAATCAACTCTTGGTTAGACATGACAAACAGGAATAATATGAAGAATTTCCATTTTAATGAATTATGAATACAGGACAAAATCATAAGTTGAACTTTTGTTTTCTTTGTGCAATGGTGTAACCGTTCTTAAATGTTTTTTTTCTTTGGGCAGAATTTAAGTTTAATACAGGGTTTGTGTGGTTCAAATGAATGAAAAAGACTTTTGATTTATTTTCAATAGATAAAACCGAAAAATGATTCATACTTTCTTCTATTGAGGGATGAGGAATTTCAGCCATATTCCGATTGGGGATTTCTCCTTCTCCGAAAAATGTTCCGTCAATCAATACATAATCGTTGTTTTTAATAACATCATTAATATTGTTTTCCCATTTTCCCCATTTGTCAATGTCGGGAATAAAAATCAAATTAGAGTTTAATCCGGAAATCTGAAATCCCACCGTTTCTGAATATTCATCACGATGAGGAACCCTAAATGGAGTAACGGATAATCGATCATTTAATTTCACAATTTTATTTTCATTGAGGGGATTCAAAATTATTTGTTTCAGTGAAACCAATTGATCCCATGGACCATTATTTTCTAAAAACGATTTCATCCTGGGCATTGCATACACAGGAATTTCTTTTGCACCCATTACTTCACGTCCTAAATGCATGAGTCCGGTGTAATGACCGACATGAGCATGAGTCAGGAAAATTCCATTCAACTTATATTTTCCATTCTGCGCAAGGGCATGATATTGTTCGGGAAAATCAGGAGTGGCATCGACCATCCAAACTTCATTTGTTTGAGGATCAACAATGCCCAAACAAGAAACCCTGAAATGGTTTTCCGGTTCATACCATCTATCTGTACAACAAGTTTTAGTGCACCCTGCATGGGGAGCGCCACCATCCTGAGCAATTCCCAATACAACAACATAAGGTGATTCGTCATTAGCGAAAAGACAACATAAAATAATGGAATATAAGATGCAAAATTTAATTATAATTTTCATTCAGTTTGTTTTCCTCACCGTACCGCCTAATACGATCCCTGCGCTGATGAGAATGAGATTCTTGATAATGTATTGACCTTCCATTGTGAGACCGAAGGGAAATTGGGTAAAACAAACTTCCGGCAAAAGTACTAAAGGCAAAAATGTTCCGGGCATCTGGAGAAATAGAAGAAGGATTGCACCTCGAATAAATGGTTTAAAAAGGAGACATACACCGATGGCTACTTCCCACCACCCCAGAACCGGGACGAAAATTTTGGGATCAAACCAATAGACCGTTCTTTCCACCAATTCTTGTGCAGGACTCAAGCCAAACGGTTTTAATGCTCCGAACCAGACAAAAATGAGTGCCAGAGAAAAACGGAGAAAGACTTTTCCATGAGAGTACATCCATTTTGTGATGGATGTGTCAATTGTCTCAAAAAGATTTTTATATTTTAAATATTTCACACTTAATCCAAAACGAAATTAAGTGAGATTGATAAATAGAAACTGCTAATTAATTTGTAGTACAGACATTCTTGTCTTTACAGGGTAACTGACCAACAGATAAGAATGTCTGTTGTACGGAGTATTAAAGAGAGTTACAGTAACCACAGCCTACAACCCCGGACAAATAGCACAAACCTTTGGTGGCGTGTCATCGGGAATAACTACCAAGGAATCCATGGTGCCGTTGGGTTCCTGCCCGAAAGCCCGAAATTCATCCCAGGTAAAGTATTCTTCATCGCCGATTTCACAAAATTGAAACTTTCTCGGAATCCCATTATGGTGATAGGAATTATAGTCAAATACATTATTTGCTTCAGAACTGCAAGCCCAGTCAGATGCGCCATCACCATCTGAATCCCCATCATCCGAATCATCCACTATTCCTGATCTGCCATACAATCCCAAATGCGTTATTTCATTATGATGAATATAGTTATTTTTGCCATCAAATGGTCCCCAAGGCGGTTGCGTTCTTTCAG
>CAZSIH010000011.1:2897-32424 GCA_964606925.1 uncultured bacterium | reverse complement strand
CGTGAAGGCGGTCATACAGTTGGTGCAGGTGTCGTAACCAGTATAAGTGAATAAAAATGGCCGGAAACAGTAAAAGAACTATTATTCAGATTGAAAGTTCTGCAGGAACCGGATATCGTTATACAATAACAAAAAGTAGACGATTACATCCAGAAAGGGTAGAATTCAAAAAATATGATCCTGTAATTCGGAAGCATGTTATGTTTAAAGAGACAAAATAATATCCAATTGAGATACTCCTGAAAATAAAAATCTTAATGAAAAAACAAATATAAATAGGAGAGTAGCTCAATTGGTAGAGCACCGGTCTCCAAAACCGGGGGTTGCGGGTTCGATCCCTGCCTCTCCTGCAATAAAACAATGATTAAAAAAGTAAAAAAATTTTCGACGGAAGTACAAACAGAAATGGGCAAAGTTTCCTGGCCCACATGGGACGAATTAAAGGGGGGAACTTATATAGTTTTATCATTAGCAATTTTAGTTGCTGCATTTCTATTTGTGATTGATTTAGTATTGAATAAATTGATGAATTTCATTTTGTAAAATGGATTGGTATTCTATCAGAGTAATTTCCGGGAAAGAAAAGAAAATTCAGGAAGCAATTAATTGGGAAATAGAAGAGCAGAGTTTTAAAGACGATATTCAGGAAATATTTGTTCCTACTGAAAATATTATAGAAATGAAAGATGGGAAGAAGAAAGTAAAAACTCGTGTTTTTTTCCCTGGATATGTTTTAATAAAAATGAATTTGAATAATACATCCAGATATTTTATTGAGAATATAAATCATGTGCTCAGCTTTGTTGGTCCTAAAGGAAAACCTCAGGCGATGCGACCTGAAGAAATTACCCGAATTGTGGGAGTTGTTGAAAAAGGTGAAGATAAGGAAACCTTTCGCCATCCATTTAAGGTGGGAGATGCTATCCGAGTGATCGATGGTCCTTTTATGGACTTTTCAGGGTTTATACAAGAAATTAATAATGAAAAGCAAAAATTGAAAGTATCAGTAAGTATTTTTGGAAGACCAACTCCTATTGAGCTGGACTATTTACAGGTAGAAATTGAAAAATAGAGAGATTTCATGGCAAAAAAGATTATAGGATTTATCAAATTACAAATACCGGCAGGACAGGCAAATCCTGCCCCCCCTGTTGGTCCTGCATTGGGACAACAGGGAGTGAATATCATGGAATTCTGTAAAGCATTTAATGCAGCAACACAAGATCAGCCCGGAATGATAATTCCAGTGGAAATTACAGTGTATGCAGATAGAAGTTTTACATATATCACCAAAACTCCACCAGCATCAACTTTGTTGAAAAAAGCCGCAAACTTAAAGAAAGGTTCAGGAGAGCCAAATAAGGAAAAAGTCGGAAATGTAACGGTTAAAGATCTGGAAGAAATTGCAGAATTAAAAATGAAAGATTTAAATGCGAATACATTAGAATCCGCTGTGATGATGATACGTGGAACTGCTGTAAGCATGGGAATCACTGTATCGGATTAATTCAGTTTTAAGGGACGAATGATGAAAATATCAAAATTCAGAAAAGAAGCAACAGAACAGATAGACAGGATGACGACTTATCCCCTCAACAAAGCGGTTGACCTTGTTAAAAAAGTTTCATACGCAAAGTTTGATGAATCAGTGGATGTGTCAATAAATCTTGGAGTTGACCCCCGTCATGCAGACCAAAATATTCGTGTGACAACAGGTTTACCAAACGGAACAGGTAAATCAGTTAAGATTCTTGTTATAACGAATGAATCAAAATTTAAAGAAGCTGAGGATGCTGGTGCAGATTTTGTGGGACATAGTGAATATATAGAAAAAATTAAGAACGGTTGGGCAGAAATAGATAAAATCGTTGCTACTCCGGATATGATGGGTGCGTTAGGAAAATTAGGCAAGATTCTTGGTCCTAAGGGATTAATGCCAAATCCTAAAAGTGGTACGGTCACAAATGATATCGGAAAAGCTGTCAAGGAACTTAAAGCCGGAAAAGTAGAATTACGTGTTGATAAAACAGGAATAATTCATGTTACATGCGGAAAAGTTTCTTTTGAAGTGGATGCTTTGGTTGAAAATGTAAAAACAATTTATTCCACGGTAATGAAAGCAAAACCACCTTCAGTAAAAGGACAATATTTAAAAAAAATGACACTTTCATCCACAATGGGACCGGGAATAAAAATTGACTATTCTAACATAAGGTAAACCATGCCGAGTACATTTAATAAAGAACAGGTCGTAAAATTGACAGAAAAACTGGAAAAAGCAAAAGCAATTTATTTTACCGATTATTTGGGATTGGATGTCAGCAGTATAACCGAACTTCGGAAAGAATTTTTCGATCAGGAAATTGAATTTTATGTCGCAAAAAATACATTAATTAAATTAGCTGCGGAAAATAATAAAATTGATGGATTGGAAGATTTCCTAATAGGACCGACAGCGCTTGCTATTTCCTATGATGAACCAACAATACCAGCAAAAGTTATTAAAAAGTTTGCAAAAAAACATGAAAAACCTGAAGTTAAAGGAATATTATTTGAAGGGGAAGTATTACAAAACGATCGTTTTGAAAGCATTGCTTCCCTTCCATCCAGGGAGGAATTGCTGTCACATTTTGTAGGGACCATTCAATGTCCACTAACCGGTTTAGCAAGAATTTTACATGCATCAATGTCAAATTTTGTGGGTGTATTAACAAATTTAAAAGATTCAAAAAACAATTAAATAAATTCGTAAAGGAGTTAATCTAATGGCTGTAAAAAGAGACGATGTTTTATCTTACCTTGAGGAATCAAACATGGTTGAGATTTCTGAATTGATAAAAGATATAGAAGAGAAGTTTGGTGTCACTGCCGCTGCGCCGGTTGCTGTTGCTGCGGCACCAGTTGGAGGTGAAGCTGCCGCTTCAGAAGAAAAGACTGAATTTGATGTTGTGTTAACAGAGGTAGGGCAGCAAAAGATCAATGTAATAAAAACTGTCCGTGGGATCACAAGTTTGGGACTTAAAGAAGCTAAAGAGTTGGTGGACAATGCTCCCAAAGCAGTGAAAGAAGGAGTAAGTCAGGCAGAAGCGGATGAAATAAAAGGTAAATTAGAAGAAGCAGGTGCTGCGGTAGAATTAAAATAAAATCGTACCTGATAATTATATTTATTTCGCTAATTCCAACAAAAGGAGGCTTCCTTGAAAGCCAATAAATCTATTCACGCTGACCGGATTTCTTTCCAGAAAATCCCGTTTTTCGTAAATCTTCCAGATCTACTGGATTTACAAAAGGAATCATATCAGCAATTCTTACAGGAAGAAGATTCTGAAGAAGAAAGACAACCAATAGGTCTGGAAGGAGTTTTTAGAAACGTCTTTCCCCTCGAAGATGCACACCGAAATTATATTCTTGAATATAAAAGTTATTATTTAGCAGCGCCGAAATATACTCCAAAAGAATGTATTGATCGTGGAGTGACTTATTCAGCTCCCCTGAAAGTTAGGTTAATTTTGCACATAACCGATGAGGAAAATCGAAATAAATATGTTCAATCTATCGAAGAAGATGTATATTTTGGACATATTCCCTATATGACTGAAAAAGGGACGTTTGTTATTAATGGGGCTGAAAGAGTTGTTGTATCTCAATTGCATCGGTCTCCCGGTGTATTTTTTGATGAATCAATCCACCCAAATGGAACAAAGCTATTTCAAGCACGAATTATCCCGATTCGTGGTTCTTGGGTAGATTTTACTACGGACATAAATGACAGTTTGTTTGTAATCATTGACCGTCGGAGAAAATTTCCTGCGACAATGTTGTTGAGATGTTTGGGGTTTTCCTCAAATTCTGATATTTTTAAAGCATTCAAATGTATTATCCCATTGAATTTGAAAAAGGGAAAACCCAAAAAATATTTTGGCTCCACGATTGTTGATGACATAGTAAATGAACAAACGGGAGAAATTTTATGTGAAAGTAATACAGAATTTAATGCCGAAATATTGGAAGATCTTAAAGATGCCGGAATATCAACAATAGAAGTAGTTGACGGAAATAAAAACTTTGATGCTCAATTGATATTGAATACGATTGTCAAAGATCCATCCCACAATACGGAAGAAGCTCTGGGAATCGTATATCAATTAGTTCGATCCAGTGAACCTCCCAATTTGGAGACCGCACAGAAATTTATTGAGAGAATGTTCTTCAGTCCCAAAAAATATGATCTTGGACAGGTTGGAAGATATAGACTGAACCAGCAATTCGCATTGGAGGTAGATGTTGAAGACACTGTATTGACAATCGATGATATCATCAAGGTTATTCAATTTTTGATTGGGATGAGAAAAGGAGAACGGGGAACGGATGATATTGATCATTTAGGAAATCGTCGTGTTCGGACAGTTGGTGAACAATTGCGGGATCAGTTTAATGTTGCTTTAAGTCGTATGCTGAGAACGATATATGAACGAATGAATTTACGTGAATCTGAATCAATTACCCCTCAGGATTTGATCAATTCAAGGGTCGTGACTACAGTTATTAATACGTTTTTTGGCACGAGTCAGTTGAGTCAATTTGGCGATCAAACTAATCCACTTGCAGAAATCACTCATAAGCGAAGAATCTCAGCTTTAGGTCCTGGAGGATTGACCAGAGAACGGGCTGGTTTTGAGGTGCGTGATGTCCATTATACTCACTATGGACGGCTTTGCCCAATTGAAACGCCCGAAGGTCCTAATATTGGACTGATCTCATCCTTAGCATTAATGGCAAAGATCAATAAACACGGATTTATTGAAGCACCTTATAGAAAAATTAAAAAAATAGCTAATTCTTCTGTAGCAACGGGAGAGATTGAATATCTGTCTGCAGATGATGAAGACAGAGCATTGATTGCGCAATCGAATGCAAAACTGAATAAAAAGGGAAATCTTGTTGATAAATTGCTGAGAGGAAGAATTAAAGGAGATTTTCCAGTAGTGAGTCCAGACGAAGTAGATTATATGGATGTATCCCCGAACCAGATACTCAGTGTCGCTGCAGCATTGATTCCATTTCTTGAGCATGATGATGCTAATCGTGCATTAATGGGTTCAAATATGCAAAGGCAGTCGGTACCCTTGATGAGACCATCGGCACCTTTAGTTGGAACCGGATTAGAGAAAGTGGTTGCAAAGGATTCCAGATCATGTGTGGTTGCTCCGGCAAATGGGGAAGTGATCTGGGTTGATTCGGAAAAAATCATTCTTAAAACAGAGGAAGTTCCTGATTCACTGCGACTGGTTAAAGGGGATAATCTCGTAGAAATAAAATTGAAAAAGTATATTCGCTCCAATCAAAATACCTGTCATAATCAACGACCTTTAGTAAAGGAAGGTGATAAAGTGACAGCAGGAGAAGTCATCGTAGATGGAGCTTCAAGCCAAAATGGTGAATTAGCCTTAGGTCAAAATGTGATGGTTGCATTTATGCCCTGGAGAGGGTATAATTTTGAAGATGCAATTGTCATAAGTGAACGACTGGTAAAAGATGATTTATTTACCTCCTTGCATATAAATGAAGTAGATCTTGAAGTTCGAGACACAAAAAGAGGAGAGGAAGAACTTACTGCTGAAATTCCAAATGTGAGTGAAGAAGCTACAAAGGATATTGATGAAAACGGAATTGTACGGATTGGCGCTAAAATAAAAGATGGTGATATTATTATTGGAAAGGTAACTCCAAAAGGAGAAACGGACCCCACACCTGAAGAAAAATTATTACGTGCTATTTTCGGCGAAAAAGCAGGAGATGTTAAAGACGCTTCCAAAAGGGCGACTCCGGGAATACGGGGAGTTGTGATTAATACCAAATTATTTGAGAAACATGTTCGACGATCCCGTGCAGATGATCGTAAGAAGATATTGAATTTTCAGAAAAAAACCAGGGAAGAAAAGAATTCATTATTGAAAAATAGAGATTCAAAATTAATAGAATTGATGAAATCTCAGACCTCTGCAGGAATAAAAGACCGATCCAGTGGGCGAACCTTGATAAAAAAAGGTACTAAGTTGACTGTTAAACGTCTCAAATCTTATGATCTTGAACGATTTTCTCAGGAAGTTCCATGGGTAGAGGATAATGAAATTTGGGGAAAAATCCGAACAATCTGGAGATCATTTCGAAAGGAATGGCAAAGAATAGAATCCCAATTGGAAAGGGATGTTTTTACCTTGAAAATTGGAGATGAACTTCAGCCGGGTATATTACGATTAGCAAAAGTATATATTGCCAATAAAAGAAAAATCCTTGTTGGTGATAAAGTAGCTGGTCGTCACGGAAACAAAGGTGTTATTGCTGCAATTGTTCCTGAAGAAGATATGCCGTTTATGGAGGATGGAACTCCTATAGATATCATTCTGAATCCCTTAGGTGTACCCTCTAGGATGAATTTAGGTCAACTGTATGAAACCATGCTGGGATGGGCTGCAGAAGTGTTAAACGTAAGATATGAAACACCGGTATTTAATGGTGCTGATCCTGAAGAAGTCCAGCAGGAATTAAAAAAAGCAAAATTACCTCTTACCGGTAAAACGACCCTTATTAATGGACGAACAGGGGAAAAATTTGACAATCCGATCACGGTAGGTAATATTTACATGATGAAACTCAGCCACATGGTTGAGGATAAAATGCATTCCCGTTCAACAGGTCCCTATTCTCTGATTACCCAGCAACCTTTGGGCGGTAAAGCACAACTTGGAGGTCAAAGGTTCGGAGAAATGGAAGTATGGGCTTTGGAAGCGTATGGTGCAGCTCATACATTGCAAGAAATCCTGACAGTGAAATCGGATGATGTTGAAGGAAGGTCTCGGGTATATAATGCTCTTGTTAAAGGAGATGATATGCCCAATATCGGCACACCGGAATCGTTCCATGTTCTCATAAAAGAGTTGCAGGGACTGGGTTTGGAAATTGAATTAGATTAAGGGAGAATTAAATTTGACTTACATTCAATCAAGTAAAATAGATACATCAAAAAAATATAAATCGGTAACAATCAGTTTAACTTCTCCTGAGTCAGTGTTACAACGATCCTACGGTGAAGTCCTAAAACCGGAAACGATTAATTATCGTTCCTATAAACCCGAAAAGGACGGATTATTCTGTGAAAAGATATTTGGTCCTATCAAAGATTATGAATGTCATTGTGGAAAATATAAGGGTATTCGATACCGGGGAATAATTTGTGACAGGTGTGGTGTTGAAGTTACAAGAAAGAAGGTTCGTAGGGATAGAACTGGACATATTACACTGGCAGTACCGGTTGTTCATATTTGGTATTTGAAGTCAATTCCCAGCAAATTAAGTTATTTGATGGGCTTAAGTACTCGAGATTTAGAAAAGGTAATTTATTACGAGATATTTATTGTAATTGATCCTGGAAAAAGTGATCGGGAATTTCTGGAATTGATTAGTGAAGAGGAATATAATGAATTAGAAAATCAATTTGGTTATTATGCGGTTTCTGATGAAGAGCGGGATAATGATGATTATTTTCAGGCATTAATGGGAGGTGAAGCGATAATAGGAGCTTTAACCAGGTTAAATTATTTTGAAGTGAAAAAAAATCTGGAAGAGATAATAAAAACTACAAAATCGGTTCAGAAAAAAAAGGATGCACTGAAAAGATTGAAGGTAGTTAACGAGTTTGTAAATGATGGAACAAAGAAGAAAATCAATCGTCCGGAGTGGATGATTGTAGCAATTCTGCCGGTTATACCTCCGGAATTGAGACCATTGGTTCCTTTGGAAGGCGGACGATTTGCAGCCAGCGATTTGAATGATTTGTACCGTAGAATCATAATTAGAAATAATCGCTTGAAACAATTAATTGAAATCAAAGCTCCCGATGTAATCCTGAGAAATGAAAAACGAATGTTGCAAGAATCGGTAGATGCACTTTTTGATAACAGCCGCAGGAAAACAGCAATACGAAGCGGTACAAGAAGACCCTTAAAATCATTATCCGATATGCTTAAAGGAAAGCAGGGTCGATTCCGCCAGAATTTATTAGGGAAACGAGTGGATTATTCAGGTCGATCTGTTATTGTTGTAGGTCCTGAATTAGATCTTCATGAGTGCGGACTTCCAAAAGACATGGCTTTGGAGTTATTCAAACCGCACATGATACGAGGCCTTATTGAACACGGACTAGCTTCAACTCCTCGTGGAGCTAAATTAATGATCGAAAATAAAGATTCAGCAATTTACAACGTATTGGAATCCGTTGTGAAGGACCATCCTGTTTTACTGAATCGTGCTCCAACCTTACACCGATTGGGTATTCAGGCATTTCAACCCGTATTGATTGATGGTAAAGCAATTAGGATTCATCCATTGGTCTGTTCTGCATTTAATGCAGATTTTGATGGGGATCAAATGGCTGTTCATATACCTTTATCCATTCAGGCGCAGGTTGAAGCCAGAGTACTGATGCTTTCGAGTCACAATGTGTTGCATCCTGCCAATGGAAAACCTGTTGCAATTCCATCACAAGATATGGTATTGGGATGTTATTATCTCACAAACCCATTAAAAGGAGACATAGGAGAAGGAAAATATTTTATGTCTTTTCAGGAAGCAATTTTAGCTTGGGAAAACAGGAAAGTTGGATTGCATGCTATTGTGAATGTTCGGCAAAATGGTATATGGCATAAAAACACAACGGTCGGTAAGATTTTATTCAATTCAATCCTTCCTGAAGAATTGGATTATTCGGATGTTGTGATAACTAAAAAGAAATTAGGGGAAATTGTAAATCAATGTTACCTAAAAGCAGGGAATCAAAAAACTGTCATATTTTTAGATAAATTGAAGAAACTTGGTTTTGACGCAGCAACCCGTGGTGGTTGTTCGGTGTCCATAAGTGATATTTTAATCCCTATGGAAAAGGATGATATATTAAAAGTTGCATTTAAAGATGTAGCAGATATCCAGAAAAAATTTAAAAACCATATTTTGACGGATGGTGAGCGATACAACAAAGTGATTGATATTTGGACACATGCAACGGGTGATGTAGCAAAATCAATGATGAAAGACCTTAAAAAAGACCAGAATGGTTTTAACCCTGTATTTATGATGGCAGATTCTGGCGCAAGAGGAACAGAAGATCAGGTAAAACAGTTAGCAGGAATGCGGGGTTTAATGGCGAAACCAAAGAAATCCATGACAGGTGAAAAAGGAGAAATAATAGAATCACCCATTATTTCAAATTTTAAGGAGGGATTATCAGTAATGGAATACTTTATATCCACCCATGGAGCAAGAAAAGGATTGGCTGATACTGCATTAAAAACTGCTGATGCAGGGTACTTAACTCGTCGATTGGTTGATGTTTCCCAAGATGTAGTCATTAGCGAAATTGATTGTGCAACAATAAACGGAATTGTCATTTCTGATTTAAAAGAAGGCGCAGAGGTAATTGAGGAACTTCCAGAGCGTATCTTGGGGAGAGTCCTGGTAGATGATATTATTATCGACGGTAAAGTTTTAATTGCTTCTGGACAATTAATTGATGAAAATAATATTTCAATAGTTTATGATAGTGGGATACAAAGTGCTCGTATTCGTTCAGTTTTATCATGCGAATCTGAACGGGGTGTGTGCGCTATGTGTTATGGATGGAATCTATCAAATCACCAAATTGTCAATTTAGGAACTGCAGTTGGTATTCAAGCAGCTCAAAGTATTGGTGAACCGGGAACACAGTTAACACTTCGTACTTTTCATATTGGAGGTACGGCTACACGAATAATTGAAAAAACTGATATGACTACTAGATTTGGGGGAATTGTCAAATTTTCTGAAAATTACAGTTCAGCAGATACAAAAGATGAAACCGGGATGACAATAACTCGGTGCATGTCACGTCATGCTAAACTTCAAATATTAAAAGATAAGAAAAAAAATGAGGCTCTTGCAGATTTTGATGTTCCTTACGGAGCAAATGTATTTATCAACGATGGCGAAAAAATAAAAAGTGGAACCACTTTATTTAAATGGGATCCTTATACTGATTTGATTCTTGCATCCCAAACCGGAAAGGTAAAGCTTAGGGATTTTATTGAGGGAGAGACCTATCAGGTTGAAGCAGTTGAAGGTGGTAAAAAACAAATGGTTATTATAGAATCACGGGATAGAAATTTAAGTCCTCATATAGAAATTATGAATGAAGATGATGACATAATGACAGGTGGAACTATTTTACCGGTAAAAGCTACTATGGTGATTACCGATGGTCAGAAAGTAAATCGTGGACAAACACTGGTTAAAATTCAAAAAGACATTGGAAAGACCAGGGATATTACAGGTGGTCTCCCTAGAGTTGCAGAATTATTTGAAGCTCGAATTCCAAAAAATCCTTCTGTGGTTTCGGAAATAAACGGTACGGTTAAATTTGGAGATACAAAACGAGGGATACGAAAAATAATTGTTGAAAGTAAAGATGGAGAATCCAGATCGTATAATATTCCCTATGGAAAACACGTTATTGTTCATGAAGGCGATTTTATTACGGCAGGGACTTCTTTGTGTGAGGGTGCGACATCTCCAATTGATATATTAAATATTAAGGGACCGGGTGCTGTAAGAGAATACCTTGTGAATGGTATTCAGGAAGTCTACCGATTGCAGGGAGTAAGTATAAATGATAAGCATATTGAAGTCATTGTTCGTCAAATGATGAAAAAACAGGTTGTTTCTGACCCGGGTGATACTCGACTTCTGGAATCAGAAAGAATCGATAAGTGGGATTTCAAAAAAGAAAATGAACGTATTTCTCAACATGTAGTAGTTACTGATCCGGGGGATTCTGAATTGGAAGAGGAAATGATTATTGAAAAATCTGAATTTAATGAAATTAACAACGAGCTGAAGGAAAACAATAAAAAACCAGCTAAATTCAGAAAATCAAAAATTGCAAAATTTGACCCTCTTCTTATGGGTATTACCCGTGCATCATTAAATACTGAAAGTTTCTTATCTGCAGCATCCTTTCAGGAAACTACTCGTGTTCTAACGGATGCCGCTTCCTCATGTAAAACAGATTATCTTCGAGGATTAAAAGAAAATGTGACTATAGGAAGATTAATTCCTGCAGGTACAGGTTTTTCGGATAATCTTAATATTACAGTGGAGAATAAAACAGAATCTGAACCACTTAAAGTGGATACAAAAGAATCAAAAGATAAAATAGTTGCTGAAGCAATTAAATAAGTATTGATTATATAAAGATAAATTTCATAACATTGTAAGCTATATTTGAATTGAAATGCCGACAATAAATCAATTAGTTCGAAAAGGAAGATCTCAGGTTACAAAGAAGAATTCCACCCCCGCGTTAAAGGGAAATCCACAGAAACGTGGAGTCTGTACACGTGTGTATACAACTACGCCTAAAAAGCCAAATTCAGCATTACGGAAAGTTGCCCGTGTAAGATTGACAAATGGAATGGAAGTGACGGCTTATATTCCGGGAGAAGGTCATAATTTACAGGAACATTCCATAGTTCTAATTGAGGGAGGTCGTGTAAAAGATTTACCGGGTGTACGATACCACATTGTTCGAGGGACTCTTGATACTGCGGGCGTTTCGGATAGAAAAACAAGTCGGTCCCGTTATGGAGCAAAAAAGGCAAGATCATGAGAAGAAGACGACCAGAAAAAAGGACGATATTACCCGATCCTGTATATAGTGATCTTGCTGTAGCAAAGTTTATTAATTACCTCATGACACGTGGGAAAAAAGGTGTTGCAGAAAAAATATTTTATGATGCAATGAATACTATTAAACAAAGAACAAAAACTGATGGTATAAAAATATTTGAGGATGCGCTAAACAATACATCTCCTGTTTTGGAAGTTAAATCACGAAGAATAGGTGGCGCAACTTATCAAGTTCCCATTGAAGTTGCAGAAGGTAGAAGGTTCTATTTAGCATCTCATTGGATCATTAATTCTGCCTTAAACCAAAGTGGAAAACCAATGTCTGAATGTTTGGCACGTGAGTTTATCTCCGCTGCAAATAATGAAGGTGGGGCAATCAAGAAAAAAGATGACACTCATCGTATGGCAGAAGCCAATAAAGCATTTGCTCACTATGGAAGAAGAAGGTAATGCAAAAATTTCCTCTAAATAATGTAAGAAATATTGGTATTATGGCACATATTGATGCCGGTAAAACAACACTCACAGAAAGAATACTATATTACACGGGACGTACGCATAAGTTGGGTGAGGTTCATGAAGGCGGAGCTACTATGGATTGGATGGAGCAGGAACGGGAAAGGGGGATTACCATTACATCAGCTGCCACCACTGCTATTTGGAATGATCATAGAATCAATATTATTGATACTCCCGGTCATGTGGATTTTACAGTGGAAGTAGAGCGTTCTTTAAGAGTTTTAGATGGAACCGTTGCTATTTTTTGTGCAGTTGGTGGGGTAGAACCTCAAAGTGAAACTGTTTGGAGACAAGCTGATAAATATAATGTACCCCGAATAGCATTTGTAAATAAAATGGATCGAGTTGGCGCTGATTATTTTTTTGTTATCAATATGATAAAAGATCGGTTAAAAGCAAACCCTTTACCCCTAACCCTGCCTATCGGTGAAGGGGAAATGTTTAATGGTATTATAGACCTGTTATCCATGAAAGCAATTTTGTATAATGAATCTACCTTGGGAGCAAGATTTGAATACGGTGATATCCCCAATGACTTGCTGGATGAGGCTGAGAAATGGAGACATCAATTAATAGAAGAAACTGCTACGTATGATGATGGATTGATGGAAAAATATTTAGCCGACGAAGAAATATCTGTAGATGAAATTAAAGCAGCAATTCGAAAAGGGTGTTTAGATAATACATTTATTCCAATTTTTTGCGGGTCTGCTTTTAAAAATAAGGGAGTTCAGCGACTATTAGATGCAGTGGTTGACTTTTTACCGACACCGGAAGATGTGGGTGAGGTTCAAGGATTTGATGATAAAGATTCTGATATTGCATTGATTAGAAAACCACGTACTGATGAGCCATTCAGTGCTTTAGCTTTTAAGATAATGACGGACCCTTACGTTGGACGCCTTACATATTTACGTGTGTATTCAGGAGAATTAAAAAAAGGCTCTTATGTATTAAATTCAAATACGGGTAAAAGAGAAAGAATAAGTCGAATTTTAATGATGCATGCTAATAAACGTGAAGATGTGGATGAGGTTAGAGCAGGAGAGATTGTAGCAGCTGTTGGACTGAAACGTACAAATACAGGTCATACTCTTTGTGATGAAAGCCAGCCTATTGTCCTTGAAATGATGGATTTTCCTGAACCGGTAATGGAAGTTGCAGTGGAACCGGTCAGTAAAGCAGACCAGGATGCACTTTCTAATGCATTGGTTAAATTGACAGAAGAAGATCCAACTTTTCGAGTTTCAAATAATGAGGATACAGGCCAAACAATAATTTCAGGAATGGGTGAATTACATTTGGAAATTATTATTGATAGAATGTTACGGGAATTTAAGGTCAAAGCAAATGTAGGGAAACCTCAGGTAACTTATATCGAAAGTATTTCTAAAGCAGTTTCAGGTATAGAAAGTAAGTTTATTCGTCAATCGGGAGGGAGAGGACAGTATGGTCATGTTGTCATTAATGTCGAACCAAACGAACCCGGAAAAGGGTATCATTTTATTAACAAGATTGTGGGAGGTGTGATTCCCAGGGAATTTATCCCTGCAGTAAATAAGGGAATTCAGGAAGGATTGCAAAATGGTGTTTTAGCAGGATTTCCATTAGAGGATGTAAGGGTGGAATTGACATTTGGTTCCTACCATGATGTTGATTCGTCAGAGATAGCTTTTAAAATTGCAGGTTCAATGGCAGCAAAGGATGCGTGTAAAAAAGCAAACCCTGTCCTTAAAGAACCGATCATGAAAGTGGAAGTAACTAGCCCTGACGAATATCTGGGAGATGTTGTAGGCGATATAAATTCCCGCAGGGGAAAAATTGAGAGTATGGATCAAAGAAAAAACCTTCAAGTTATCACAGCAAATGTTCCTCTCAGCAAAATGTTTGGATATGCCACAGCGCTCCGGTCACTTACTCAGGGTAGAGCAGTATTTCATATGGATTTTTCAAAATTTATGAAAGTTCCTGCAAGTATTCAGGAAGAAATAATTGAACAAGTAGCTGGAGTTGTCAAAGCCTAATTGTAAAAGGAGTAACCATGTCAAAGGAAAAATTTGAAAGAACAAAGCCCCACGTTAACATTGGAACGATTGGTCACGTGGATCATGGAAAGACAACGTTAACAGCAGCGATCACCCTGTCCCAGTCAGCAGGAGGATACGCAGAGGTACGTACATTTGATTCTATAGATAACGCACCTGAAGAACGTGAACGGGGGATCACGATTCAAACAGCTCATGTTGAGTATGAGACAGAGAATCGTCATTATGCCCATGTGGACTGTCCCGGTCATGCGGACTATATCAAGAACATGATTACAGGAGCCGCCCAGATGGACGGTGCTATTTTGGTGGTGAGTGCAGCGGACGGTCCCATGCCCCAGACCCGTGAGCATGTGTTGTTAGCCCGTCAGGTGAATGTTCCCAGTTTGGTGGTATTCATGAACAAGACAGACCAGGTGGATGATCCTGAGTTGATAGAATTGGTAGAGATGGAGTTACGAGATTTATTGAACGAGTATAAATTCCCCGGTGATGACACACCTATTATACAGGGAAGTGCATTGAATGCACTGAACAATCCTACTGATGAAGTAGCGACGGAGTGTATCAGGGAGTTATTGGATGCCTGTGACACTTTTATTCCTGAGCCGGTTCGAGATATAGACAAGCCATTTTTAATGCCTGTAGAGGATGTATTCAGTATTACGGGACGTGGGACGGTTGGTACCGGTAGGATAGAGAGCGGGATAGTGAAGGTAGGAGATGAGGTAGAGATATTGGGATTAGGATTAGATAAGAAGAGTGTTTGTACAGGAGTGGAGATGTTCCGGAAGATATTGGATGAAGGCAGGGCAGGTGACAATGCAGGATTATTGTTGCGTGGAATAGATAAAGAGGAGTTGAAGCGTGGTCAGGTACTGGCGAAGCCCGGTAGTATCACCCCTCACACGAATTTCAAGGCAAATGTATATGTATTGAAGAAGGAGGAAGGTGGTCGTCACACGCCATTTTTCAATGGATACCGTCCGCAGTTTTATTTCAGGACGACGGATGTAACGGGAGTGTGCACATTGCCGACGGGAACGGAGATGGTCATGCCTGGAGATAATGTAGAGATGGATATAGAGTTGATCACCCCGATAGCGATGGATACGGAGTTGCGATTTGCCATACGTGAAGGCGGTCATACAGTTGGTGCAGGTGTCGTAACCAGTATAAGTGAATAAATCTTAATGGCAAACCAAACTATACGAATTAGTTTAAAGTCTTATGATCATATTCTTTTGGATAAATCAACGGAAAAAATTGTGAAAACTGCTAAATCTACCGGTGCAGTGATTTCTGGACCGATACCTCTTCCGACTAGAAGAACTATTTATACCGTTTTAAGGTCTCCTCACGTGGATAAAAAATCTCGTGAACAGTTTCAAACAAAAATTCATAAACGGTTAGTTGATATATTGAACAGTACACCTAAAACAGTTGAATCCTTAATGAAATTAGATTTACCTGCTGGTGTTGATATTGAGATAAAAGTATAATTATGCGTGGATTAATAGGAAAAAAAATAGGGATGACTCAGATTTACATTGAAAATGGTGATTTAATCCCTGTTTCCGTTCTAGAGGTTGGACCTTGCAGGGTCACTCAGGTAAAATCCACTGATAAGGATGGGTATGAGGCAGTTCAATTGGGATTCTCTCAAAGAAAGAAGAATCGTACCACAAAACCCATGACTGGACATTACGAAAAAGCAGGAGTGACTCCACAATTATGGATACAGGAGTTTGAAAAAGTAGAGGGATATAATTATAAAACAGGGCAGGAATTTACCGTTTCCTTGTTCAATGAAGGTGATTTGGTAAGTGTATCAGGAACATCAAAGGGACGGGGATATGCTGGTGTGATAAAACGTCATAACTTTCATAGACAACCAAAAACTCACGGCCAAACTGAATATCTTCGCCATCCAGGATCCATTGGGCAGGCATCAGACCCTTCAAGAGTTTTTAAAGGAATGAAAATGGCAGGACGATACGGTGGAAAAAAATCTTCTGTAAAAAACCTTAAAGTAATTAAAGTCGACAAAGAAAATAATTTACTTTATCTAAGAGGTGCCGTTCCCGGTGCGAATAAAAATAGAATTTCGGTGACTAAATAATGAATTTATTTACGATAAAACCAGATGGATCCAAGGGGTCCTCCATAAAAGTTGATAACGGTGTGTTTAAAATAAAACCAAATGAAGCCGTTGTTCATCAAGCGGTGATTCAGGAATTGCACAACCAACGGCAGGGGACCCATTCAGCAAAATCAAGAGGAATGGTGAAAGGTGGTGGAAGAAAGCCCTGGAGGCAAAAGGGAAGGGGTGTAGCACGTGCAGGAACAATTCGATCTCCCTTATGGAAAGGCGGGGGGACAGTTTTTGGTCCGGAACCCCATCCTTATAAAAAGAAAATGCCCAAGAAGATGAAGCAACTAGCAAGAAAAAGTGTATTAAGTCACAAAGCAGGTAAGGGAGAAATATTTATTGTTGATAAATTAACTCAACCTGAACCAAAAACATCTGCATTTCAAAAATTTATAACTTCCCTGAATATTCAGAATAAAAAAGTTTTGGTACTTCCAGCTGAAATAGAAAAAAATATAAGACTATCAATTCGTAATCTGCCCAAGGTAAATATTGTAAAAGCAGATTCAGCAAGTACATACGATTTGATAAGCCACGAAGTCCTTCTTTTTGATAAACCCGGATTAGTTTTGGTGAACGAAAAATTATCAACTTGATATGGAATATCAAAATATTATTATTAAACCCTTATTTACCGAGAAAATGAGTATTCTTCAGGAAACACAGAGAAAATATGCATTTCAAGTCAGTACTGGTGCAAATAAGATTGAAATCAAGAAAGCTGTGCAGAAAAAATTTGATGTGGAAGTTGAGAAAGTTGCTACAATGAACCGTAAAGGTAAAGTTCGACAAATGACAGTTCGAAGCGGTGGAAGAGTCATTAGAACATCCGGTCGGAAGTCATCATGGAAAAGGGCTGTCATTACATTGAAACAGGGATTTACCATTGACTTAATGGGTGGGGAGGTAAGCGGATAATTATGGGTATTAGAGTTTTAAAATCCGTGACCCCGGGAAATCGATTTGGTTCGAGGCCTGATTTTGCAGACGTGACCATTTCAAAACCGGAAAAAAGTTTAACCTCTGCTCTCAGAAAAACTGGTGGAAGGAATAATCATGGTAGGATCACATGCAGACATCGGGGCGGAGGGCATCGTCGGAGATATCGAATCATAGACTTTAAGCGGAATAAGTTTGATGTTCCGGGAAGAGTTGGCACTATTGAATATGACCCAAATCGATCAGCTTATATTTCATTGATAGTATATGCTGATGGAGAAAAACGATATATCTTAGCTCCATTTGGATTGCGAATAGGAGATCAAATTTTAGCAGGGGAAAATGCACCCCTTAAATTGGGGAATTCATTGCCGTTGAAATCCATTCCAGCAGGAATGATGGTACACAATGTTGAATTCATTCCTGGAAAGGGTGGGCAGATGGTTCGCAGTGCAGGATCTGTTGCTCAAATTATGTCCCATGAGGAAAAATTTACTGCACTTAAATTACCATCAGGTGAAATTAGATTGGTGTTAAAAAGATGTTATGCTACTTTAGGTCAAGTTGGTAACAGAACTCATGAACAGGTAGTTTCTGGGAAAGCCGGAAGATCCAGATGGTTAGGTCGCAGACCCAGGACTCGAGGTGTTGCAATGAATCCTGTGGACCATCCTATGGGTGGCGGGGAAGGGAAATCCTCTGGAGGCAGGCATCCCTGTACACCGTGGGGAAAACCAACAAAAGGGTATAAAACACGAAAGCGAAATAAGCAGTCGAATGCAATGATTGTGAAAAGGAGAAAATAATTTGGCACGATCATTAAAAAAAGGGCCTTTTGTTGACCCAAAACTATTAAAAAAAATAAATGCCATAAACGAAGGCGGAAAAAAGAAAGTCATCAAAACATGGTCACGGCAATCAATGGTTTCACCGGATTTTGTAGGACATACAATTGCAGTCCACAACGGAAATAAATTTATCCCGGTATTTATTTATGAGAATATGGTCGGTCATAAATTAGGAGAATTTGCTCCAACCCGGACGTTTAGGTTGCATTCCGGAGATAGGAAGAAATAATGGACGCATACGCTGTAACAAAATATATTAAACAATCTTCAAGAAAAATAAGGAAGACCTTGGAATTAGTGAAGGGAAAAAAAGTTGAACCTGCTTTAAACATCCTCCACTTTTCCAAGGAAAAAGCTGCATACGTAATTGAAAAAACACTTCGATCTGCTTTATCAAACCTTATGCAAGGTGAAGAAAGCCAGAATGTCTCACCTGAAGAGATTAGTATAAAAGAAGCATTCGTGAATGGAGGTCCTGCACAACGAAGATTCAGAGCCAGGGCTCAGGGGAGGGCTTTCAGGATTCGAAAACCGACCAGTCATTTAACAATTGTAATTACCGATGAAAAGGATTAGGAGAAATTAATGGGTCAGAAAACAAATCCTATTGGTTTTCGATTATCTTTAAAAAGAAATTGGCGTTCAAATTGGTTTGAAAAGGGGTCTTACAGTCAACATTTGGCAGAGGATATTCAATTTCGTAAATATATTTTAACTAAGTTAAATAATGCCGGAATTGCGAAAGTTGAAATCAGCCGTACAACAAAAGTAGTTACATTGACAATTTATACAGCCCGGCCGGGTATTGTCATTGGTAAAGGTGGTGAAGAGGTGAATCGTCTTAAAAAAGAATTAAATCTGCTGACACCAAAAGATGTCCAAATAAATATTTCGGAAGTAAAAAGACCTGAATTGGATGCATCTCTTGTCGGCTCAAATATTGCTCACCAACTCAAAAAGAAAATATCGTACCGGAGGGTTGTGAATAAAGCACTTCAATCAACAATGAGAATGGGGGCAAAAGGAATTCGTATAAATGTTGCGGGAAGACTGGGTGGAGCAGAAATTGCCAGAAGTGAAAAATTTATGAACGGAAGTGTTCCTTTGCATACTCTCAGAGCAGATATAGACTATGCTTTGACAGAAGCCCATACGAAATATGGCGTCATTGGAATTAAGGTGTGGATTTGTAATGGGTAGAAGGATTTCAATATGTTAGAACCGAAAAAAACAAAATTCAGGCGTCACCACCGAGGCCATCGCCGAGGAATGGCTAAAAAAGGTGATTATGTGGCATTTGGCAGTTATGGTTTGAAGGCTGTAGAAGGTGGATGGATATCTGCACGCCAAATTGAATCTGCACGTATAACTATTTCAAAGGAAGTTAGAAAAGTTGGTAAAATGTGGATTAGGATATTTCCTGATAAACCTATCACTAAAAAACCAGCAGAGACTCGAATGGGAAAAGGAAAAGGTGCCCCAGAGTATTGGACAGCAGTTGTAAAGCCGGGACGAATTTTATTTGAGGTGGAGGGTGTTCCAAAGGAAGTAGCTGAATTAGCTTGCAGGAATGCCGGTCATAAACTTTCAATAAAAACAAGGTTTGTTGGAAGGCGGGAATTTTAAATATGAAAACTTCTCAATTAAATGAAATGTCAAAAATGGAGTTGGAAACTAAATTGAACGATAATATGGATGCATTGCAAAATCTTCGATTTCAAAAAGCATTACAGCAAATTGAAAATCCTTTACAATTAAGAGTATTAAAGAGAGAAATTGCTCAAGTTAAAACAGTTTTGAGAGAATTGGAACTGGGACTCAGGAAAGAATTGACTGATTAATAAAATTATGGCAAATCAAAGACAAAGACAGACACTTACCGGACAAGTAACCAGCACAAAAATGGAAAAGACGGTGGTTGTAAAAGTTACCCGGCAAGTAAAACATCCTATGTATAAGAAATACATAAAGCGGTATAAAAAATATCTTGCAAACACAGCTTCTGTTGTACCTAAAAATGGTGATATTGTGAAGATTATTTCAACCAAACCGATTAGTAAAAGAAAACGGTGGCAGGTGAGTGAAATTATAAGAGAGTCATTGGACATTGGAGAGGAATAGTGATTCAGCAGGAAACAAGATTAAGAGTTGCGGACAATACCGGAGCAAAAGAAGTCCTTTGTTTCAAGGTACTTGGAGGAAGTAAACGTCGTTATGCAACCGTTGGAGATATTGTTGTGGTCACTGTCAAGAAAGCACTCCCCAATGGAATGGTGAAAAAAGGACAGGTTGTGAGAGCAGTTATTGTACGAACAAGAAAGGAAATCCGCCGAAAGGATGGAAGCTATATCCGATTTGATGACAATGCAGCAGTATTATTGACGGAAGCCGGTGAACCGAGAGGTACTCGTATTTTTGGTCCTATTGCCCGTGAATTGAGAGAAGCGGGATATATGAAAATTGTGTCTATGGCACCGGAGGTTCTCTAATGAAGATAATAAAAGGAATGACAGTACGAGTGACTAACGGTAATCACAAAGGATCGGAAGGAAAAGTGCTTAAAATATTTCCTAAGACTAACCGGTTAATAATTGAAGGAGTTAATTTAATTAAACGGTCTGCTAGGCCGACACAGGAAAATCCGGGTGGTGGATTTATTGAAAAAGAGGCATCTTTGCATGGATCTAATGTTGTAGTTCTCCATAATGGAGAACCCACTAAGATTGGCTATAAATTTTTAGATGACGGAACCAAAGTAAGGATTTCGAAAAAATCTGGAGGAGAAATTAGCAGTTAACCCTAATACATGTTATGACTGAAGATAAAAATAAAAAAAACACTCCTGTAAAGAAGAAAAAAACAAAGGAAAAATCTCCTGTGGCTAAAAAACCAGCAGCCAAAAAGGGAAATACAGTAAAAAAGAATGGGTATGTTCCTTCATTGAAAAAATACTATAAGGATGTAATTGCAGGAAATTTAATAAAGCGATTCAAATATTCAACTGTCATGGAGTGCCCTCGTATCACCAAAATAGTCTTGAATATGGGTGTCGGTGATGCTAAGGTCAATGCAAAATCTCTTAAGAGTGCAGTAAGTGAATTAACTGCTATTGCTGGTCAACAAGCAATAATAACGAAAGCTAAAACTGACATTTCCAATTTTAAAATTAGAAGGGGATTTCCTGTCGGAACTAAAGTGACTCTTCGAGCAAACCGAATGTACGAATTTTTTGAGAGACTCAATTCTATTGCGTTACCAAGAACCAGGGATTTCACGGGATTATCCTTCAAATCTTTTGACGGTCGAGGAAATTATAATTTTGGAGTTAAGGAGCAAATTGTGTTTACAGAAATTGATTATGACGATATTGATACAATTCGCGGATTAGATATTGCTATCAATACTTCAGCACCTACAGATGAAGAATGTTATTGGCTTTTAAAGGAATTTGGATTTCCACTGAGAGAAAAACCGGTAAAAAATCAAGCAGAAAAGGAATCAGTTTAATGGCAAAAAAATCAAAAGTAGTTCGAGAATTGCATTTAAGAAAAATGGTTGAAAAATATTCTACTAAAAGAAAGGAATTAAAGGCAATCATAAAAGATTCAAAACTGAGTTTGGAAGAAAAACAAAAAGCCATGTATGAACTACATAAATTACCCAAACGATCAAATCCAAACCGGATTAAAAACAGGTGTTTTTTAACAGGGAGACCCAAGGGATATCTTAGGAAATTCGGATTATCAAGGATTGTTTTTCGTGAAATGGCACTTAAGGGAGAAATTCCCGGAGTGACTAAGGCGAGTTGGTAGGAAAAGTATTATGTCAATGACAGATCCAATTGCAGATTTTCTCACCAGAATTCGAAATGGTTTTATGGCTGAAAAAAGATGGGTAGACATTCCTTCATCCAGGATGAAGAAACGAATTGCCTATGTGCTTAAGGAAGAACATTATATTAAGGATTTTATTTTTATTTCTTCAGGAGAAAAGGAGTCCATCAGGGTTTTTCTGAAATATGATGTCCATGGAAAACCCGTTATCTCTGGGATTAAGAGACAAAGTAAACCAGGGTGCAGGGTATATGTGAATGTAAATGAAATTCCAAGAGTGCTGGATGGATTAGGAATTGCTATTTTATCTACATCAAAAGGAATTATATCAAACAAAACTGCCAAAAAATTAAAAGTAGGCGGTGAATATCTATGCAGTGTATGGTAAAAGAATGTCACGAATAGGCCAAAAAATAATTAATATTCCTGAATCCGTCTCATGTTCATTAGAGAACGGAACAACCAGAATTTCCGGTCCTAAGGGAGCGTTAGATGTTAGAATTTTCACTGGGATAGATGTTTCATTGAATGAAAATGAAATATCGGTTACCCGTTCTTCTGATGAAAGAAAATTTAGAGCCATGCATGGTACCACACGGCAATTGATTGCTAATGCAGTCAAAGGAGTATCAGATGGATTTACAAAAGAATTAGAAATCAGAGGAGTCGGCTATCAAGCAAATATGCAGGGCAGCAAACTGCATTTACAGTTGGGTTTTTCACATGATATATTTTTTGAGACACCGGAAGGAATAACTCTTGAAACTAAGAGAACGGAAATATCCGTAAACGGATATGACAAACAGTTGGTCGGTGAAGTAGCTTCTAAAATTCGATCATTTAAAAAACCTGAACCTTATAAAGGGAAAGGAATTCGATATAAGGGTGAATTCGTTCGACAAAAACAAGGGAAATCTATTGGCGGAGATGTGTCATGAGTGAATTAAAACGAAAAAAGAGTAGATTTCAAAGAAGAAGAAATAGGAGCAAAGGATTGTCAAGACAACTAGTTGACGGGTTTAGACTATGCGTCTTTCGCAGTAATAAACACATTGAAGCACAAATTATTAACGACAGGGATGGAAAAACAGTTGTATCTGCTTCATCAAAAAATCAATCATTGAGAAAACAAATTGAGTCTACTGATTCGAAAATAAAATGTGCAGAAATTGTGGGAAAAGCATTGGCTGAAAGAGCAAAAGAAAGAAAAATAAAACGGGTAGTATTTGACAGAAATGGGTTTCCGTTTCACGGAAGGGTCAAATCTTTAGCTGATGGTGCTCGAAAAGGGGGACTTAATTTTTAAAACAAAATTGGTTTTACATTTATGATTAATCCAACAGAACTTGATTTAAAAGAAGAAGAAGTCGTTAAAATTAACAGGGTTTCTAAGGTAACTTCCCGAGGAAAACGTCTACGATTTTCTGCATTGGTGGTAATTGGTGATGGAAAAGGATATGTGGGAATGGGTATGGGCAAAGCAAATGAAGTAATCGCTGCTATTACTAAATCAAAAGAAAATGCTAAACAAAATCTGTTTAAAGCACCATTAATCAATGGAACTATTCCTCATAAAATAATCGGTAAACACTGCGCCAGCAGGGTGATGTTAAAACCTGCTTCTCCCGGGACAGGGATAATTGCAGGTGCAGCAGTGAGAGCAGTAATGGAGCAGATGGGAGTCGAAAATATTCTTACTAAAATAACCGGTTCCAATAACCATTTGAATGTAGTAAGAGCTACAATCAATGCATTGATGCGTTTAGAAGATGCAGTTAGTATTGCAGCAAAAAGGGGAATAACCATCAAGGAAGTGTACAGTTAAATTATGCCAAAAAAGAAATCTATGCTGAAAATTACTCAAATTCGAAGTAAAATCGGATTTAAACCAAAAGCCAGGGCAACTTTAGAAGCATTAGGTCTTCGGAAAATTCGTCAAACGGTTGAACTTCCTGATATTCCATCCATAAGAGGGATGATTCGAAAGATTGATTATATGTTAAAAGTAGAGGAATCTAAATGAAACTGGGGGCATTACATCCACCTGCAGGGTCTACAAAAACTTCCAAAAGAAAAGGAAGAGGAAAAGGATCAGGTTTGGGAAAAACTGCAGGGAGAGGACATAAAGGTGCCGGACAACGAAGCGGAAATAAACATCGTCCCTGGTATGAAGGCGGGCAAATGTCGCTGGCAAGAAGATTGCCTAAACGGGGATTCACAAATCATGTTTTTAAGAAAGAATTCCAAATTGTGAATCTCAAGGATTTGACTGATTTAAAAGTAAAAAATGTTAATCCGGAAGTTCTATTGTCAAAGGGTAAAATTAAAACTCTTAAAAAACAAGTGAAAATTCTTGGAGTAGGAGAGATTGAAACTCCATTAAAATTTTCAGCACATTCATTTAGTCAATCTGCTCGGGAAAAGATTGAAAAAGCTGGTGGAACCATAGAGGAATTGTGTTAGAAAAAATTAGAAATATTGTAAAAATTCCGGAATTACGCACCAGGATTTTATTTACTTTGGGGATACTCATCGTTGTGCGTTTGGGTGCACATATTCCTATTCCCGGTATAGATGGAGAAGCCCTGGGTGCAGCTATTCAAAATTTTCAAAATACTCTGTTCGGGTTGTATGATTTATTTGCAGGAGGTGCTTTCCAAAAAGCGACTCTATTTGCTTTGGGAATTATGCCATATATCTCCGCTTCAATCATCATTCAGTTAATGGGTGCAGTACTTCCTTATTTTCAAAGATTACAAAAAGAAGGCGAAGAAGGACGGAAAAAAATCACTCAAATTACCCGATACGGTACCGTTTTGATCTCTACATTGCAGGCATATGGAGTGGCAATATTTTTGGAAAGTATGACTGCTTCTGTCCAAGGCGGAGTTCTGCAGGTTGTTCCAAACCCCGGTATGTTATTCAAGTTCACGGCAATAGTCAGTTTAGTTACTGGAACTATTTTGATGATGTGGATGGGAGAACGGATAACTGAAAGAGGAATTGGGAATGGTATTTCTCTTATTATCATGGTGGGAATCGTCTCAGGGTTCCCAAATGTTGTATTGGGCGAAGTAACATATATTCAACAAGGAGTCAGAGGATTTTTATCCGAGGTCATATTGGTCGGGATTATGTTTGTTATCGTGGGATTTGTAGTCTTATTGACTCAAGGCACCCGAAAAATTCCTGTACAATATGCAAAACGGGTGGTGGGAAGAAAAATTTACGGAGGACAATCTACCCATATTCCAATGAAAGTGAATACAGCAGGGGTCATGCCCATTATTTTTGCTCAATCCATTATGTTTATCCCTACAACCGTAGCAACTTTTTTCAGTTCATCTGAATTCATGCAGAATGTGATGCGCTGGTTTTCATTTGATCATCCTTTTTACTGGGGTGTTTTTGGAATCATGATCATCTTTTTCACCTATTTTTATACAGCCATTGCATTTGATCCGGTTCAAGTATCAACAACCATGAAGCAACAAGGTGGATTTATTCCCGGTGTTCGTCCCGGGAAAAAAACAGCAGAATTTATTGATAATATTCTTACACGGGTTACCTTACCCGGTTCGGTATTTTTAGCTTTTATCGCTATTTTTCCCTATATCCTCATGAATGCGATGGATGTAGGGTATGATCTTGCTTCGTTTTTTGGCGGGACAAGCTTACTGATTATAGTTGGTGTTGCATTGGATACATTACAACAGATCGAATCCCATCTCATGATGCGGCATTATGATGGTTTTTTATCGAAAGGAAGAATACGTGGAAGGAGACGTTCCTGATGGTACGGATAAGAACCAACCGTGAAATTCAGCTGATAGCTGATAGTTGTCAGATTGTAGCGGATACCCTTGAAATGTTATCCGCAGAAATGATACCCGGTAAATCTATCCTTGAACTGGACCGAATGGCTGAGGAATATATTCGGAGCCAAAATGCCCGACCTGCTTTTAAAGGATACAGGGGGTATCCGTCAACACTTTGTGTGTCTGTGGATGATGAGGTAGTTCATGGAATTCCAAATGAACGGATTTTTCAGGAAGGACAAATTGTAGGTGTAGATTGCGGTGCGGAAAAAATGGGATATTATGGTGACCATGCCCGGACATTTGCCATCGGTGAAATTTCAGAAGAAAAGAGAAAATTAATGGAAGTGACCCAAGAATCCCTCATGAGAGGAATTCAATCTGCTCAGGTTGGAAATCATGTCTCTGACATTGGTTACACAATTCAATCTTATGTTGAATCCTTTGGGTATTCAGTAGTTCGAGAATTGGTGGGACATGGCATCGGTACTCAATTACACGAAGATCCGCAGATTCCTAATTACGGTGTCCCCGGACAAGGTTACAAACTTCAGGAAGGAATGTGTATCGCAATTGAACCGATGATTAATTTGGGTGTTAAAGAAATAATGACTGATAAAGATGGGTGGACAATCCGTACAGCTGATGGGAAGTCAAGCGCACATTTTGAACATACAATTACCATTACATCTGGTAAAGCTGTCATTTTGAGCAAAAAATCTAAAGAAGGTGAATTAATTTTTGTCAATCAATAGGAAATCGTTATGAAAGTAAGACCATCAGTCAAGAAATTATGCCCAAAATGTAAAATTATAAAACGGAAGGGTGTAGTTATGGTTATCTGTGAAATCCCAAAACACAAACAACGTCAAGGATAGGATAAAATATGGCACGAATTGCAGGAGTTGACATTCCACGGAATAAAAAGGTTGAATACTCATTAAGGTATGTATTCGGAATTGGGCATTCACAAGCCATAAATATTTGTGATAAGGCTGGTGTAAAACTTGATACACGGGTGCAAGATTTAAAGGAAAAAGAGGTTGTGGCTATTCGAAAAGCCATAACAGATTTGGAAATCAAAGTAGAAGGTGAACTTCGTTCCGAAGTAGCGATGAATGTTAAAAGATTGAAGGACATTGGATCTTACAGAGGATTCAGGCATCGACGTGGTTTACCTGTAAACGGTCAAAGAACAAAAACAAACGCCCGGACTCGTAAAGGAAAGAAAAAGACGGTGGGAATGGGTAAAAAAACAGTGAAACCAGATTAAAACAATGGCAAAAACCAGTAATATAAAAAGAAAAAAGAAAAAGAAATCTATAACGGATCCAGCAGGTGTTGCTCATATAAAAGCAACATTCAATAACACCCATATTACCATGACAGATAAGTTGGGTAATGTATTGGTGTGGGAAAAAGCTGGAACTTCAGGGTTTAAGGGATCTCGGAAAAGTACGGCATATGCCGCCACAATGGCTGCAGAGAAAGTTGCGAATGAAGCTATAAATCTGGGGTTAACTTCTGTTGATGTTCGGGTGAAAGGACCCGGTTCAGGCAGGGAATCAGCTATTCGGGCATTGGCAGTTGCGGGATTACAAATAACCTCTATAAGAGATGTTACACCCTTACCACATAATGGATGTCGTCCACCCAAAAGACGCCGTGTTTAATCAGAGACGGAGAATGTAATGGCAAAAAATCAAGGTGCAAGAGGAAAGTTGGTTCGGAAATTCGGAGCGAATATATTTGGGAATCCAAAATATGATAAATTATTAAATCGGAAACCTTATTCACCCGGACAGCATGGACAATCACGAAGATCCAGATTGTCAAATTTCGGATTACAACTTAAAGAAAAACAGAAAATAAAATTTATGTACGGATTGCTTGAAAAACAATTTAGTAATTGTTTTGAAAAAGCGGATAAAATGAAAGGTGAAACCGGGACAAATCTTTTGCAATTATTGGAAAGAAGACTCGATAATATTGTGTTCAGGTTAGGATTTGCGCCTACAAGACCATCGGGGAGACAATTAGTAAATCACGGACATTTTTTAGTAAATGGAATAAAAGTAAACATTCCTTCATCTATTGTTAAAAAAGGGGATGTAATTCAAGTTCGGGATAAAAGCAAAAAAATGGATATCATTTTAGAGTCAGTGAAACGAATAAAGGGCGACCTTGACCTTCCCTGGCTTGAGTTGGACAAAGCAAAAATGCAGGGGACAGTCCTTGACATCCCGGAAAGAGATCAAATGGATCAAACAGTAAACGACCGCTTAGTGGTTGAACTTTATTCAAAATAAAAATAATTAAAGAGGATCGTAAATGAGTAATTCTTTGGATTTGAAATTGAAAGTAGATGTTAAATCATCTACAGAAACATATGGAAAATTTATTTTCCAACCTTTAGATAGTGGTTTTGGTGTTACTTTGGGAAATGCCCTAAGGCGGGTTTTATTAACCAGCATACCCGGAGCCGCAATTACGAATGTAAAAATGGATGGTGTTTTGCATGAGTTTTCAACTATAAAAGGAATTAAGGAAGATGTTGCGGATATCATAATGAATTTAAAAGGGGTTCGCTTTAAATTATTTGAAAATAATCCTGATAAAGTTCATGTAAAATTATCAGGGAAACATGTGTTTACTGCCAAAGATATACAGGATATTAGTGATCAATTTGAAATCCTTAATCCTGATCATTATATCACGGAATTAAACAAGGATGGGGAAATTGACATGGAATTATGGTTAGGAGTCGGAAAGGGATATGTGAGCAGTGAAGAAAATGAAATACCCAGTGCACCCATCGGAATGATTTCTATTGACAGTATTTTTAACCCGGTTACAAAAGTTACTTTTAATTCCACCGCTTTGCCCGGAGCTAAAGAAGATCAGGAAAGTCTGTCTATTGAAATTTTCACTGATGGATCAATCAGTGCTAAGGATGCTATCAGTCATGCAGCTTCAGTTCTTGTAAAACATCTTATGTATGCAGAAGCTATCAGTAAACCTGAGGTATTAGAAATAACCGAAGGAATCAGTGAAGAAATGATTGCTATGCAAAAATTATTGAATTCAACAATTGATGAAATGGAATTATCGGTTCGCAGTTATAATTGTCTGCAAACAGCCGGGATTAAATACATTCATGAATTGGTTTCCAGAGAAGAAAATGAAATGCTAAAGTTTAAAAACTTTGGTAGGAAGTCCCTTACCGAATTAGTAGAAAAATTATCTAATGTAGGACTTCATTTCGGAATGGATGTTGAAGAATTTGTTGCAAAGAAAAAGGTGAAATAACATTATCTATGAGACATCGTAAGACCATTAGAAAATTGGGTTTATCTTCCCGCTCACATAAAAAAGCAATGATGGCAAATCTTGCATCTTCACTTATTACACATAAAAAAATTAAAACGACCCATAGTCGGGCAAAGGAATTAAGGCGGTTTATCGAACCTTTAATCACCTGTGCAAAACGGGGAGATTTGCATTCCCGCAGGTTGGTATTAAGAAAAATAAAACACAAAGACATTGTGCATACATTATTTCATGAAGTTGCACCGGTATATACTGATCGCCCCGGTGGATATACAAGGATCACAAAATTGGGATTCAGGGATAATGACAGGGCTGAAGTTTCCATAAT
>CAZSIH010000011.1:0-2797 GCA_964606925.1 uncultured bacterium | reverse complement strand
TCAATTGATAAAATGCTTGAATTTGCAGTGCAACATAATTTCAATCATATTTTTGTTCAAGTACGGGGAAGAGGTGATAGTCTCTATCGTTCTTCATGGATACCTCGAAGTGAAGTGTTAATAAGAGATGAATTTGATCCGCTTGAATATGTTATAAAGGAAGGTCACAAATTACAATTGAACATTCATGCCTGGGTCAATGTTTATATGCTGTGGTCTGCGGAAAAAAAACCTTTGGAAGGACACCACCTATTTAACCGCCACCCGGATTGGTTGGATGCTGTTGAGGAGGAAAGTCAAAAATATTTATTAACAGACAAAAGATTACATACGGACTTTTCTGGTAAGGAGGGATTTTATTTAGCTCCCCATCATCCCAAGGTAAATCCTTATTTATTGGCGGTGTTCAAGGAATTATTGGATCACTATAAACTGGATGGAATCCATCTGGATTATGTTCGATATAAGAATGAATTCCATGGATATAATCCTGTGGGAATTGAACAAATAAAAAATAATATTTACTCTGAATACGGTTTCTATGGAGAATTAAAGAAAACGCTTATTAATAAAATTTCATACGGTAATTATTTAATTCAACGAGAGGATTTTCTGCTTAATTCTGTAACAGAACTTGTGTTAAAATTGAGGTCATTTATAAATAATTCAAATAGAGAAATAATCTTATCTGCGGCAGTAAAACCAAATTTGAAATTGGCAAAACAACTTTATTTTCAGGAATGGGATATTTGGTTGTCCGGTGGACTGGTTGATTGGGTGTTGGTCATGAATTATGATCACTCCTTTAAAACATTTGCGGACAATATAACAACCATCGAGAACCAATTATCGCAAACTGAGTTCAGTAAGATTATTATGGGAGTAGCTCTTTACAACCAAACACCTGAGGATGCTGTAAAAAAAATAAAATATTCTTATAATGCTGGTTTTAGCGGAATAGCATTATTTTCGTATAATGTAATTGACGAAAACTTAAACAAAATGAAACCTGTGTTATCTATGATCACTTCTGATAAATAATTTGCACAAAAGAAAATTAATAATTTTCAATACTTTAATCCTGATGGCTAAAAAATAATGAGGAAAAATATTACTGCTCCACGAGGATCTAATTTATCCTGCAAGAATTGGCAGATTGAAGCTGCATTCCGAATGATTCAAAACAATCTTGACCCCGAAGTTGCAGAAAACCCGGATGAATTAGTTGTATACGGTGGAAAAGGAAAAGCTGCCAGAAACTGGGAATGTTATGAAGCAATATTGGATTCTTTGATTCGCCTTGATGAAGATGAAACCTTATTAATTCAATCGGGGAAACCGGTTGGAGTTGTTCGGACTCATGTGACTTCTCCACGGGTGTTGATCGCAAACTCCAATCTTGTTCCTGAATGGGCAAATTGGGAACATTTTAATGAACTGGATAAAAAAGGGCTGATGATGTATGGTCAAATGACTGCAGGATCATGGATTTATATCGGGACACAGGGAATCCTTCAGGGGACATATGAAACATTCTCCACCGCAGCAAAAATGCATTTTTCTGGAGACCTTACGGGTAAATTGGTCTTGACCGCAGGATTGGGAGGTATGGGAGGTGCCCAACCTCTATCCGTGACTATGAACAACGGTGTGATCATTGGTGTGGAAATTGACCCAATCCGGATTCAAAGAAGACTTGAAACTGAATATTTGGATGTAGCTACAGAATCTCTGGATGAAGCACTATCAATTGCCAGTGATTCAATATTTAAGGGAAAACCAATTTCCATAGGACTGTTAGGGAATGCAGCGGATATTATTCCGGAATTTGCAGAAAGAGAAATTGTTCCGGATTTGGTAACAGATCAGACGTCTGCCCATGATGAACTGGATGGTTATGTTCCCAATGGGATGAGTTATGACAATGCATTAAAACTGAGAAAATCAGATCCAAAGACATACATTAAAGAAAGTTTCCGTGCCATGAGTGAGCATTGTGAAGGGATTTTAAAATTACAGAAGATGGGATCAATTGCTTTTGATTATGGTAATAATTTACGTGGACAGGCAAAAAAAGCAGGTGTTAAAAACGCATTTGATTACCCCGGTTTTGTCCCGGCGTATATCCGCCCACTTTTTTGTGATGGAAAGGGTCCGTTTCGGTGGGTGGCATTATCAGGTGATCCTGAAGATATTTACAAAACAGATGAAAAAGTATTAGAACTTTTTCCTAATGATGAACCATTGAAAACATGGATCATTAAAGCAAAAGAAAAAATCCGATTTCAGGGATTACCTTCTCGAATTTGCTGGTTGGGATATGGTGACAGGGCCAAATTGGGATTAGCAATAAACCAGATGGTTGCTAATGGAGAATTGAAAGCTCCCATTGTAATTGGTAGAGATCATTTAGATACGGGATCCGTTGCCTCTCCATACAGGGAAACCGAATCAATGTTGGATGGTTCCGATGCAGTGGCAGATTGGCCCTTATTAAATGCCCTCACAAATACCGCTAGCGGAGCAACATGGGTTTCCATCCACCATGGCGGCGGTGTAGGGATGGGACTGGCAATCCATGCCGGGCAGGTCATTGTAGCAGACGGTACAAATGAAATGGCAATACGATTAGAACGGGTGTTGAACAATGATCCGGGAATGGGTATTTTACGACATGCAGATGCAGGATATGATCAAGCCGTTGCCAATAGCAAAAAGTGGAAAATAAATATTCCTTTAAAATATAATTAATTTCTGATTTGATTACCCAATTGAAAAATATAGGGTGTTTATTCTC
>CAZSIH010000010.1:0-35156 GCA_964606925.1 uncultured bacterium | reverse complement strand
GATCAATCCATAGAATTTATTGCAGAAGATGAATTGGTGGAAGTAACTCCTGCTTACATACGCATGAGGAAAATGGAACTGGATAAACACAAACGGTATTCACAGAGGAAAAAGGAAAAATATTCGGTTGATTAAATAACAATGAATTTAAATTGGAAAAATAAATTCATTTTATTTTTTAAATTTTTATTCCAACTTTCCCCAAAACATGAATCATAAGGTAATAACAAAGTACAGTTATTGAAGTCGAAACCCCGAGACTTGGGTAAAACCCCATTCCTCTTTTTAGGAGGATGGGTCAAGTGATAAACAGAGCCAAAGAAGGAATTACCAACCAAAAAATACTGATAGAAAGATCAGATATTTTATCCACGTCTTTCGTATCATAATAAAGCCAAAAAAATCCCAATACAGACACAAGCGGAATAGATGCCAGAATTCCCGCCATGAGAGAGCTCCGTTTTGCAATTTCATGAAATTGCAACAACCAATCCAGAAGTAACTAATATTTTGATAATTGTGTACATCATGATTTTTTATCGTAATGTTCAATAGGTGGGCATGTACACATTAAGTTTCTATCGCCAAATGCATTATCCACCCGTCCGACTGCAGGCCAATATTTGTGATCTTTTAACCAAGATGCTGGATAGGATGCCTGTTGTCTTGAATATTTATGATCCCAATCATCTGATGTAACATGCGGGGCGGTATGAGGAGCATTTTTTAAAACGTTGTCTGTTTTATGAGCTGTGCCATTTTCCACATCCATTATTTCTTTTTTGATGGAAATCATTGCATAACAAAACCGATCAAGTTCCGATTTTGTTTCACTTTCAGTGGGTTCGATCATAAGTGTGCCGGGGACAGGAAAAGACATGGTTGGAGCATGGAATCCATAATCAACGAGACGCTTAGCCACATCTTCTTCCGAGATGCCTGCTGAATTTTTAAATTCCCGTAAATCAATGATGAATTCATGAGCATTAAATCCACTGACCCCCCGAAAAAGAATGGTAAAATGGTCTTCAAGTTTTTTTGTCATGTAGTTTGCATTCAGGATAGCAACTTGAGTTGCTTTTTTTAGTCCATCCCCGCCCATCATTGCCATATATGCCCAGGAAACGGGAAGAATGCTACTACTGCCAAACGGTGCTGAAGAGACAGCATGAAGAGCATTTTCTCTATTGATATTTATTTGGGAATGTCCAGGGAGAAAAGTTGCCAAATGAGATTTGCACACTATTGGTCCCATGCCGGGTCCTCCTCCACCATGGGGAATGCAAAAAGTTTTGTGAAGATTGATGTGCATGACATCACCTCCGAATTCTCCAGGTTTGCATAGACCTAACATTGCATTTAGATTTGCTCCATCTAAATAAACTTGCCCGCCATGTGTATGAATTATTTCACAGATTTCTTTAATCGTATGTTCAAAAACACCATGAGTAGATGGATAAGTGACCATCACTGCGGAAATATTGCCAGAGTGAAGTTCAGTTTTTTCTTTTAAATCAGCCTTCGAAATATTTCCATGTTTATCGCATTTTACCATTACCACTTTCATTCCAGCCATTATTGCCGATGCAGGATTGGTTCCGTGAGCAGACGCAGGAATCAAGCAAATGTTTCTGTGGTCATCTCCATTTTTTTTATGAAAAGCTCTAATAATTAAAAGCCCTGCATATTCACCTTGAGCACCGGAATTCGGCTGCATGGAAATATCATCAAATCCAGTGGATTCCACCAACCAATCTCCCAGTTCGCTTATGAGTTTACGGTAACCTTTAGTTTGATTTTCAGGAACGAATGGATGGATATTTGCAAATTGTGGCCATGTGACAGCTTCCATTTCTGTTGTTGCATTCAGTTTCATGGTACAGGAACCAAGAGGTATCATGCTCGTATTCAATGAAAGATCTTTTGCTTCCAATCGGTGAAGATATCGCAGCATTTCTGTTTCAGATCGATAGGAATGAAAAACCGGATGTTCTAAATAAGTGGAAGTCCGAATTAGTTTATTGGGGATAGAATCCTCAGTTTTATCAATTAGATTGGCATTAAATACTGAGAGCAGTTCAGTTATATGATTTTGAGTTGTGGTTTCATCAATAGAAATTCCAACAATTCCATTTTCATAATCCCTCAGATTGAGCTTAAGAAATTCTGCTTTTTCCTGCCAACCGTTATTAGCTTTAAACTGAATCGTATCAAAGAAATGATCATGTATAATATCAAACCCGGATTTTTTTAAAGAGCTTGCTAATGTTCTTGTAAGAAAATTTACTTTTTTAGCAATTTCTCTCAACCTATTTGGTCCGTGGTAAACAGCATACATTCCAGATATAATTGCCAGCAAAACCTGAGCTGTACAAATATTAGAAGTGGCTTTTTCCCGTCTAATATGCTGTTCCCGAGTTTGGAGCGCCATTCTTAAAGCACGGTTCCCATGTCTGTCTTGGGAAACACCGATAATTCGTCCGGGGATCTTTCGTTTAAATTGTTCAGTGGTAGAAAAAAATGCTGCATGTGGTCCACCATATCCCATGGGAACTCCAAATCGTTGTGAATTCCCAACGGCAACATCAGCTCCCATTTCACCGGGAGGTTTTATTAACGTAATTGCCAGCAAATCGGTAGCCATGCATATGTAAGACTTATTTTCATGAGCTGATTCGCATAATTCAGAAAAATCATGAATGAATCCTTCAGTATCGGGATATTGCACCAATGCTCCAAAAGTTGTTTCGCCAAATGAAAATTCATTATGATTAGAAATGGATAATGTAATTCCAAGTGGTTCAGATCGGGTTTTTAAGACATCGATGGTTTGGGGATGACATTCATCTGAAACGAGGAATGTTGTTTTATTTGAATCTTTGGTTGCGTTGAAGAACATGAGCATAGCTTCCGCTGTTGCTGTTCCTTCATCCAGTAAGGAAGCATTTGCCAAAGGTAATGCTGTAAGGTCCGAAACCACAGTCTGAAAATTCAAAAGTGCTTCTAACCTGCCCTGACTGATCTCTGCCTGATAGGGAGTGTATTGAGTGTACCAACCGGGATTTTCTAAAATATTTCGTTTTATGACTCCAGGGATTATTGTTCCGTAATATCCCATTCCAAGATAAGAACGGTAAACAGAATTTTGACTTGCTATCGTCTGAAGGTGTTTTAGTGTTTCCGTTTCTGATATTGCTTTCGGAAGATTCAACGCAGATTCGAAGTGAATGTTTTCAGGGACAATTGTGTTAGTTAAGTCATCAAGGGATGTAAATCCCAATTCAATCAGCATAGATTGGATTTCTTTTTCCCTCGAACCAATATGTCTATCAACAAATGATGAAATAGAATTTTTCGATGAGTTCATTAAAAAGTCAAAAATTAAAATTCAGGTAAAAATCGAACATTAAAATTAACAATGGAAAATATCACTTTTAACTATGATTGTTTCCAAGATGAAAAAAATTAATTAAATTAGCATCCCAATTTTATTAACATTTAATATGAATCATAAAATAAACAGGATGACAAATCATTTATCAGGAGGATTAGTTAATTGAAAGTGAACGATAAAAAGATTTTTCAGTTGCACAATTTGGTAATATATGCACCGGAAACTGGTGCATTTTTTATTTTAAATAAAAAAGGAGAATAATGGATTCTATACACCAATTAATAGAACTTCAAACCATAGATAACAATCTTTCAGAGATTCGAAGCTATCTGGGTGATTTACCGGTCAAAGTGGAAGAACTTAAATCTAATGAAACTCAGTTAATAAGTGAATTAGAAAAAGGTAAAGACCGTTTAAAGCGTATCGAAGTTGAATTAAAAAAGATTGAAGTGAAAATTGCCGGCTCTAAAGAAAAGATTAATTCATTAAAGGATCAATTGTTTAAAGTAAGTAACAATCGTCAATATGATGCACTTATGGCTGAGATCGATCATTTGAAAGAATCTGTAGATCAAATGGAAACCAAGGATCTCGAATTGATGGAAGAAAAAAGCCAATTAATGGAAAGAGTCAAAACACAGGAAGAAAACCTAGAAAACATTACTAACGATTTAACCACCAGAAGGAAAAAGCTTGAATTAACTATGGCTGAATCTGGAGATAGAAAGAAAGAATTAGAACTGGAAAGAAATATTAGACGGGAAAAAATTCATCAATCATTATTAAGTCGATATGACCGTATACTAAAAGCAAAAAATGGATTGGCTATTGTTTCGGTGGACGGGAAAGCCTGTGAAGGGTGCGGTTCTGCAATTCCACCTCAAAAAATTTCTTATGTTAAAACACGAACCGATTTATATAATTGTGATATATGTGGTCGGTTTTTATTCTGGGAAGAAAAACAATCTGAATTAATAAATTGAGTCGGTCGGATAGTTACCCCGACACTTGTCGGGGAGGAAAGTCCGAGCACCGCAGGACAGGGCGCCCCATAATGAGAGGAATCCGCAAGGATATGGAAAGTGCAGCAGAAAATAAACCGTCTCGACGTTTGTCGGGATAAGGGTGAAAAGGAGGTGTAAGAGACCCCCAGTCCTGATAGTAATATCCGGAGCTTGTAAACCCCGCCCGGTGCAAGATCGAATAGACTTCAAGATGTGGTTCGCATCGTTGTTTTTAAACAGGAGAAGTGGGTAGATCGCATGATCCTGACGGTAACGCCGGGACCAGGTGAATGACTATCAATCGGGACTCTATACGATTCCTGAAAACAGAACTCGGCTTACAGACCGACTCAATTATTTTTACAATGAATTGGAAAACATTAAATCCCACGCTCAATCACGTCAAACGGTTAGAAAACGAATTCGCCTGTTCAGAAATAATTGCTAGAGCAATGGCAAATAGAGGGATTGAATCATTAAAACAATCCCAGGAATTTTTTTCACCATCATTGAACGAGCTTCATGATCCATTTTTGATGAAAGATATGGAAACAGCAGTGGAAAGAATAATCCAAAATATCAAAAACAAAACCCCCATTCTGGTATTTGGAGACTATGATGTGGACGGAACAACCGGTGCAGCAATGCTCACTTTGGCACTATCTTCATTTGGAGCAAAAGTTTTACCTTACATTCCGGATAGAGAGAAGGAAGGATATGGATTGTCTAAAGAAGGGATAAACCATGCCCAAACTAAGGGTGCAAATTTGATCATTACCTGCGACTGTGGAATAAACGCCTGTGAATTAGTTGAATTTGCGAAATCACTTCAAGTGGATGTCATTATTACAGATCATCATCTTCCGGGAGAAGATCTGCCTGATGCATGTGCGGTTTTAAATCCGAAAAGAAAAGATTGCGAATACCCTTTCAAAGGTCTGTGCGGTGGCGGTGTTGCTTTAAAATTGATATCGGGATTAATGGAAAAAATGGAGATTAGTGAAGAGCTTCATGCAGACTGGCTTTGCCTTATCAGTCTCGGGACTGCGGCAGATATGGTTCCCATTGTGGATGAGAACAGGGTGATAGCATATCATGGACTGAGACATATGCCTCATACAACACGACCGGGTCTCAAGGCATTATTGAAGCAGGAAGGGTTTGAAAATAAAATTCCAACCGTAGGACAACTGGTCTTTTGGATCGCACCAAAAATTAATGCAGCCGGACGGTTGGGAGATGCAGGTCGTTCGGTAGAATTATTGACGACTGAGGATGAATCAATTGGCACCAAATTAGCACACGAATTGCGAATGGAAAACGAAAAACGCAGGACGATGCAGGATGCAATTGTTGATGAGGCTGTCCGGATTGTCAATGCAAAATTTGATTTGAGTATGGATTTTGGAATCGTTCTTTCAAATAAAGATTGGCATCAGGGAATTATTGGGATCGTGGCATCCAAAATTAAAGAACAGTATCATCGCCCAGTCGTTGTGATTTCCATTGATGAAAATGGAAATGGGAGAGGATCAGCCCGGAGTATTTCAGGTTTTGATATGTACAAAGCACTGGAACACTGTTCAGGTTGGCTGGAGGGATTTGGGGGACATCCCATGGCAGCAGGTCTGTCTATTATGGAAACGAATGTGGAAGAATTTTCGAAAGCGTTTTTGCGTTACGTGAAAACTCAAATTGATGAAAGCGATTTATTACCCACTCTTATACTTGACGGAGAATTGAATTTATCGGATATTAATGGGCGGTTTATGTCTTTTTTAAATAAGTTAGGTCCACATGGACCGATGAATATGAGACCAAATTTTTCCATTAGGAACGTGCAGGTAAAAGGGATTCCCAAAGTACTTGGTTCCGGAGGAGATCACCTGAAATTTTCAGTAAAACAAAAAGGCAGGACTTATCCTGCAATTGCATTTAACATGTCTCATTGTTATGAAAAGTTGATTTGCGGAACACCCTTGGATATTGCTGTCGTGGTTGAAGAAAATGAATGGAGGGGAAATACTACCATACAGTTAAATGTAAGAGATATTATTTTTCACGAATGATTAGAGCAAAAATAGCCGGAATTGGTTACTGTGTTCCTGAAAGGATTGTAACTAATTCGGAATTAGAAAAATATATGGATACATCCGATGAGTGGATAAAAAGCCGTAGCGGGATCAAAGAAAGACGGTGGGTGGAGCCGGGAACAGGAACATCTGATTTAGCCATAGATGCTACAAAAAAAGCGATTCAAATGGCGGATATAGACCCGCAATCCATAGATTTAATTATTGTTGGCTCCTTAACTTCAGATTATTTTTTTCCCGGTGTCAGCGCCCAGGTTCAGGATGCTCTGGGAATAAGTCCCGTAGGAGCTTTCGACGTAAAAGCTGCCTGTTCCGCTTTTATTTATTCTCTTTCTATTGGAGATCAGTTTATTCAAACCGGGAAATATCAAACGGTTTTGGTAATCGGAGCAGAAGTACAATCTACAGCATTGGATAAGTCAACTAACGGTAGAGGGTTAGCAGTGCTATTTGCCGATGGTGCAGGAGCTGTAATACTGAAAAAGCATGATGGAGATCAAGGCATTCTATCTACACATCTTCATTGCCAGGGGAAATTTTTAAAGGAGCTGTGGTGTGAAGCCCCTGTATCAAGGGAAAACCCCAGATTATCTGTGGACATGTTAAAGGAAGGCCGTCATTTCCCTTTTATGAATGGAAGAGAAGTGTACAAAAATGCAGTACGACGGTTTCCGGAAGTGATTCAGGAAGCTTTGGATGCAAATAATCTTTCCGTTGATGATGTCGCCCTTATTATTCCCCATCAGGCGAATGAACGGATTACAAAAACCGTTCAAAAAAAATTGGGGGTGGATGAACACAAAGTGTTCAGCAATATTCACAAATTTGGAAATACAACAGGGGCTTCCATTCCCATTGCATTATGTGACGCATATGAACAGAGAAAAATTCTCGAAAAAGATATAATCATATTGGCAGCATTCGGAGCAGGGTTCACATGGGCATCCGCCGCAATTAGATGGTGAGAAGGAAAGCAAAGTTAAAGTGAGTTATTTTGGATAAATTATTTTTTACTGAAGAGCATGAAATGCTCAGGGACATGGTTCGGGATTTTGCTAAAACTGAGGTGGAACCACTGGCAAGGGAAATGGATAAAAAAGAAACTATCCCGGCGGATTTAATTGATAAAATGGGAGAACTTGGGATAATGGGGATTCCAGTCCCGGAAAAATATGGGGGGGCAGGAATGGACACTGTTGCTTATGCAACAGCAATCATGGAATTAGCAAAAGTGGACGCTTCTGTTGCCATTACTGTGGCGGCTCACACATCACTGGGAACCATGCCTATTGTATTAGCGGGGACTGAAGATCAAAAAATGAAATATGTTCCGGATCTTGCCTCTGGGAAAGTGTTAGGAGCATTTGGATTAACCGAACCAGGAGCAGGGAGCGATGCAGGAGCAACAAGTACAATCGCTGAGAAAAATGGAGATGAATACATAGTGAACGGAAGCAAAATATTCATAACGAATTCCGGAAAAGCAGGATATTTAAATCTAACCGCTCAAGTTATTGAGGATGGAAAACAAATTGGAGTGGGGGCTTTTATTACCGAAACAAATAACCTCGGATTTACCATTGCACCTAAAGAGAAGAAAATGGGATGGCGTGCCAGTGATACTCATCAAATCTTTTTCAAAGATATGCGTATTCCTGCAGAGAATATGATAGGAAACCCTGAAGACGGATTTAAGACCTTTTTAAAAACCCTAACCGGAGGCAGAATTTCAATAGGCGCTTTATCCGTTGGAACCGCAGAAGGTGCCTATTTGAAAGCATTGAACTATGCCTGTGAACGGGAAGCATTCGGCAAAGAAATACATCGATTTCAATCTGTGGGATTTAAATTGGCGGATATGGCAACACGAATTGAAGCATCCAAACTGCTTGTGTATCATTCTGCATGGATGAAAGACAAAGATCAAGATGTAATAAAGGAAGCCGCCATGGCCAAATTATATGCCAGCGAATGCGCTATGGATGTTACCACTGATGCCATTCAGATTCATGGAGGGTATGGTTATGTAAAAGAATATGATGTGGAGCGTTTTTTCCGAGATGCGAAAGCCCTGGAAATAGGGGAAGGAACCAGCGAAATTCAGCGACTTATTATTTCCAGAGAAATAGTAAAAAGTGTTAAAAAGATCTAAACCGAAATACGGTAAACCGTCATCTTTCGAAAAAGCGGTTACGTTTCTTAATAATTTTTGGCGACAAGTTATTATTCTTTCCACCTTGGTTATCTCAGCATCTTTGTTTTTTCCAAGCGGAGAATCATTAAAATATTCATATCAATTAAATGATATTCCAAGGGAACCGGTAATTGCACCTTTTACTTTTCCCATACTCAAGTCAGAAGATAAACTGGAAACGGATTTGGACAACGCTCTTAAATCCGAACCGTTTGTCTTTAAGCGAAATTCGAAATTTGTACAAAAATGGACAAACAGCCTTGAAGAATTTTTTCTTATTTCTGAGGATATAAGACAAACCAAGGATCAATACCTTCAATCCAAAGATTTAATTTACCGTTACAGATATGATGCAAATTATGAAACGGTTTTGACGGATTATAAAGCAGACAGCACCAAATTGTCTCAATTGTTATTTGAAATAGAAAAAAAATATCCGGTTTCATTAAAGGAAATACCATGGTCTTTATTTTTGGATGTGGATTATCAATCAGGTCCTCAATATGATTTAATTGAATTTGAAACGATAATTATCCAAATTTGCAGGAACCGCTGGGCAGAAGGTATTTATGACATTCCAAGGGCTGACATTATAAGTGAAAAAATAATGATCGATCAAGGTGATGTTCCGATTCTGGCGAATCCGAATGAATACCACGATTTGGAATCAGCCTGGATAAGAGCAAAACAAGAATTAACCCACTCCTATGCAAATCCGGATGAAGATCAACATACTATCGGGTACGCTCTTATTGTTGAATTTATGAACCCAAATCTCATTTATGATAAAGAAACTACCGAAAGAAGACAGAAATCAAGGATAGATAGAGTTCCACGATTCCAGGGAACTATTTTGAAAGATGAAAGAATTGTAGATGCCAATGAACGTATTAGTGAAGAGGTATTGTTAACACTTGCATCACTTGCAACGGCTATAGATGAAAAAGAAGGGAAAAAGACAGGAGTACAGGCATTTTTAAGGTATTTGGGAAGACTGGTTGTCATCGGATCTATCATTTCATTTGCCTTTACATTTATTGGTGTTTACCGAATGCCCATTTTCCGGGAATGGAAAATGATTCTTTTAATCGCATTAGTGTTTTTAGTGGAAATGATTTTGGTGTATCTCTCCGTGATTCAACTTGGGTTTTCACCTTATTTTCTATTTCTTACTGTATCAGCAATGACTCTTACGATCCTATTCGATGCCAGAATCGGGTTCATGGGTACAACATCAATGGCAATTCTGAATGCAGTGATGATCGGCAATAATCTTGATTTCATCATTGTAGGGATGACACTATCCAGCATGGCAATGTATAATGTGAGAGAATTGCGTACACGAACCCAAGTATTTACAACAATATTTTCTCTGCTATTTATAAGTTTTTTAATATTGATAGGACTCGGACTTTTTAAAGGCAATCCGTGGAATACCATTTGGAATGATTTGCTTCCTCTTGTCGTCACCAGTGTTTTGGCACCGGTTATCACCTATGGTTTGATAGGTTTATTGGAAATTGGTTTTCAGATCACAACGGATCTTACATTGATTGAACTTTTAGATTTTGAACACCCCTTGCTCAAGAGATTACAGCAGGAAGCCAACGGAACGTTTAATCACAGCATTGTTGTTGGAAATTTAGCTGAAGCATGCGCCAACGCCATTGGAGCCCGATCACTTCTGTGCAGAGTAGGGGCTTATTATCATGATGTGGGAAAAATGATGCGCCCTGAATATTTTATTGAAAATCAATTCACCGGGGAAAACAAACACGACACTTTAACTTATGTGATGAGCGCAAAAACCATTAAAAACCATGTAAAAGAAGGATTGGAATTAGCCCGTGAATATAAAGTCCCCAAAATTGTGAGAGATTTTATTCCCATGCATCATGGAACAACACGGGTAGAATATTTTTACAGAATGGCTTTGGAAGCTGCAGAAGATTCTAAAAAAGTGGATGAAAAAGCGTTTCAATATCCGGGACCAAAACCTAACACTAAAGAGACCGGAATCCTCATGCTTTGTGAAGCAATAGAAGCAGCGGTAAGATCACTGAAGGATCCCGATATTTTCAAAATTGAAGCTATGATTGATAAAATAATTAAATTTCGAATAGATGAAGAGCAGTTGGATGAATGTCCTCTTACACTGGATGAACTGCGAAAAATAAAAGGAACTGTGGATGGAAATACCGGGATGCTTCCGGTTTTGAGAGGGATTTATCATATTAGGGTTGAGTATCCCGACACGGAAAAAGAAAAAGTTGAAACTCCTTCGAAATCGTGATTCGGGTACAGATTGAATCAGATCCTGAACTTGTTTCTCCAGTAAAAGACGAATGTTCTTCGATTCTGAAAACGGTGTTCGCTGATCAAAATATTACTGATGCAGATTTAACACTTGTTTTTGGGAATGATGAATTATTAGCAAAGTTAAAAAAAAAGTATTTTGGGAAAGATTACTTGACCGATGTGATTGCATTTAGACTGAATGAGGATTCAGAACAACAGGTTGAAGGTGAGATTTATATCAGTCTTCCCAGGGCAAAAGAAAACGCTAAACAGTTCCATGAACCATTCGAAAGGGAAATTACACGTTTGATAATACACGGAGCACTTCATTTAATTGGATATAGAGATAACACTTCAGGTTCAAAGAATGAAATGACAGAGCTGGAAGAAAAATATCTTGATACTGAAATTTGGAAAATCATTCTACTTTCCACAAACGAAATGAAATATGAATAAAAACAAAACAGCTGGATCTTTCAACAAATTATTAGAAATTGTGAGAAAATTGAGAGGTCCCGATGGCTGCCCATGGGATAAAGTACAAACCCACGAATCTCTTCTACCGTATTTTCTTGAAGAAGCCTATGAAGTGATCGAAGGAGTAGAGGCGGGGGACATGAACTCGTTAAAAGAAGAATTAGGCGATGTACTTCTTCATGTTGTTTTTCAGGCAGATATTGCTCAAAAAAACGGTGAGTTTACACTTGACGATTCCCTGAATCATGTAAATAAAAAACTGGTTAACCGGCATCCCCATGTATTCGGTGATAAAAAGGCGAATGCCCCCTTTCATGCCAAGCAAAATTGGGAGTCAGCCAAACATAAAGAGAAAAAACGGGACTCTCGTCTGGATGGTGTTCCGGAGATGCTCCCTGCTCTAACCCGAGCCCAAAGACTTCAGGAAAAAGCAAGTTATACAGGATTTGACTGGGAAAAAATTGAGCAGGTCTGGGAGAAAATACACGAGGAAATTCAGGAATTAAAGGAAGCACAAAAAACCGGAAATAAACCACATATTGAAGAAGAAATCGGTGATGTGATTTTTTCCATAGTGAATTTAGCCAGATTTCTTGAAATTTCTGCAGAATCCGCATTGAGAAAGACAAACCGGAAATTCACCACACGGTTTAAAGCAGTGGAAGATGAATTAAAAAAACGAGGGAAAGAAGTTGAGGATTCTAATTTGGAAGAGATGGATGAGATTTGGAATAATGTAAAATATAATTCGAATTGAAATCTATTAAAGTCCCCCTTTCAAAAGGGGGATTTAGGGGGATATTTTTAGTACAGACAAAAAGTGTTCAATCGGTTTATCAAAACGGGATTTATAAACAATCAAACCAAGGTTCTGATTTTAGATCTCCTTCAAAGATTTTCTTGTCTTTTTTATCGGAAATAACGTCCCCTGCCTGTTTTGCTTTCTCATACCATTTTTTACGCTCTTTTTTATTTCCTGATACAGCATACGCCCTTGCTAAACATTCATAAGCATAAGCAAGGTCAAAATCTTTAAATCCGTGTGTTTTGGTTAGCTCAACAGTTTTTTCTGCATGGGTTAATGCTTCTTCCCCTTTTCCCATAACCGAATAAACTCGGGAGATCATCCACTCACCTCTTTGTTCATTTACAGGTTGAAATTTTGGAGATAACTTCCAATGAAAAAGAGATGCTTTTGTAAACATGACCATTCGCAGATCATCTTGTTCTGAACGGTCTTTTTTCTCCAGTAAACTCCACGTCTGTATATTCATTTCAATACCCATGTAGTGGTGCATTTTTTGTTCTTCAGTAGTTTGAGTCATTTTTAGTCCTTTCAATAATTATTATTACGGGTACAGGAAAATAATAGAATTTCCTTCAATTATTATTGACCCCTCTTTTGTTCTCCCCTATTATAGGGGAGAAATACGATTTTCAGTAAACGCTTTCGTTTCAGTTTTATTATTAATCTCAATATTTGTAAGAATCCTTTGTGTCCCCCTGTCATAGGGGGATTATGGGGGTTTTGAATAACGATTCAGCTTTCTAATTCATTGCATTTTATGGTTATTAGTTTTGTGTTTCAAAATCTTTTAATTTTGTTCCATCTTTTAGTTTCCATTCAGTTAATCCATTTGCATTACGTCCCATTACCACTGCAGCTGCAGTAGAGGGGCTTGAAAAAACGTAATCTTCAAAAAATTTCATTATTCCCTCAAATTGACCAATTATCCCATCTTTAATTAATTTATCTCTTAATCGATTGAAATTTTGAGAAATTGAAGGAACTGTGGATATTGAAATATTTGAACCTTTTAATACTATAAACCCGTCTGAAATTGGTTCTCCATTAGCATTTGCTCCTCTTGCTGCTTTAATGTAAAAGGTTTCTTGTTCTTGTTGTTTCCGTGATTTTATTTTTCTTATTTCTTCAAATACATTGTGTCCAAGAACATTGATTAAAATTTTAATATTTTCGATAAATTCATCCATTTCTGCTCTATCTGACTCAGCAATAACTGATTGAGTTGGGATTGAGGTGTTTTCTAATTGGTAACGATTTACAGATTTAGCTAAGCCAAATAATCAGTTTTCGATATATTTTATATGAGCTTTGTTTAGATTTTCGTCTTTGCTGATAATTGCGATTGCTTCAGTCCAAAATTTTTTTTGTGTTAATTGTTGTACTAACCTTCTTTGTACCGATTCTGTTTCTCCAATATACACAATATTTTTTCCAATATCATCTTTACCAAAAAGAAAATAAACTCCCGGGTTTGTTAAGTCGGATCTATCACTACAGGATTTGACTTGTTGTCTTGGGATTTTATACGCCTTTCCTGTCCAATTTAACAACTCACAAGTCATTCTCCCATTTGATTCCCCATCAATTAAAAAGAGTTTGATAGTTTTACCGAATTTCATTTTCCGCATTTATTTTTATCGATTATTGGTTTAATAGCTTAAATATTGTTTAGAATATTAAAACAATTTAATGAGATAGAATGAAAAATTTAACCACGGTTATTTGTTGTTCTAAAACCTACTTTCCTTCCACAGTTGCTACCAAATTCCTGTTCCCACTATGATTCCGATGTTCGCAGAGGTAAATACCCTGCCACGTTCCCAATACCAATTTTCCATCTGTAATGGGAACCGAAACAGACGAACCCAAAATGGATGCTTTCAAATGTGCAGGCATGTCATCGGGTCCTTCAAATGTGTGTTGGTAATATGGCTGGTTTTCCGGAACCATTTGGTTAAAATGCGATTCAAAATCATCTCGAACAGTAGGGTCTGCATCTTCATTGATAGTTAAAGAAGCGGACGTATGTTTAATAAAGACATGGAGCAAGCCGGCAGAAATATCCATGATTTCAGGAATCTCATTCACAATTTCACCTGTAATAATATGAAATCCCCTTGGTTTTGCTGAAACAGAAAATGTCTTTTGGATCCACATGGTCAGACTAATTGTTTTTCCATGATAATTCGAGTTTCATTCGGATTTTTATTTGAGACTTCCCTGCTAATTAAAAACCCCCTTTTTAATGAAAATTTAATCATGGTTTTATGTTTTTTTCTCGTCTTCATTCGAATGGAAGTAAAACCGTTTTTCAACGCCCACTTCTCCTGAAAATCAGCTAATTTCTTTGCAACCCCATTTTGTCTAAAATCCGGGAGAACCCCTCCCATCCAACTGTAAAAACTTCCATCATTATAATGGTCATAACCGATTTTAAATCCAACGGGATTATCATTTATATCCAATATCAGCGACAAATATTTTACACCTTTGCACCATTTTTCATATTCATTTATTTCATAAGGGGAATCAAATTCCAGGATACTTTTTGACAGTTTTACACATTCCTCAAAATCTACTTCTCGAATCAGCATCACGTTTTTCTTTCTTTTTTCCGGGCGGCAGGAAAAAGTACATTGTTAAGAATAAGGCGATATCCCGGGGAATTTCTATGAAGGGAAAGATCGGTGGGAGGATCACCTACAAAATGACGGTAGTCCTCCGGATCATGCCCTCCCAAAAAAGCAAATGCGCCTTTTCCGAAACTTCCGTGAAGGTATTTTACCTGATCTGATGCCGGGTCCTCCCCCATGAGTACAATGTGTTTTTTGATCTTGCTTTTGTGAAATCCTGTTGTCTGCCCCATGAATCCCTTGATGGTAAAAACATGATTTTGGGTGAGCATGGTAGGCACCGGATCAAATTTAGCAGAGAATTCAAATAATGAAAAATAATCTGCTTCAGCTCCTCTTGTTATTGGATTATTACTGGGGGGAAAATCAATATCAGAATATTCATACACCATGGGATCTGTTAGAAGATTAAAATCGGTGAATACTAAAGTTTTGGAAAAGTCAAGACGGCTTTGTGCATTAGGGTCTATGGGACTACCGTCAAACACACTGTGAATAGGATCAAGCCCTTCTTCTGCCAATGCAATGTCGTAAGAATCCGTAGCGGAACACATTGCAAAGAGAAATCCACCCTGCCCTACATAGTTTTTAATGGTTCGGGCTACGGCTTTTTTTTCTTCATGAACAGATGAGTATCCCAGTTTCAGTGCCAGGGATTCAAACTGTTCTTTTTGTTTAATGTACCACAATGCAGTGTGATAACTGCGGTAAAATTTTCCGTATTGTCCCGTAAAATCTTCATGATGAAGGTGAAGCCAGTCAATTTTTTCAAGCCCAAAGGTTAAAACTTCTTCATCCCAAATTGTTTTGTACGGTACTTCCGCATAAGTCAGCGCAAGTGTTACCGCATCATCCCATGGCTGTTTGTTTGGAGGGGAATAAATAGCAATCTTCGGTGCTTTTTCCAACAGAACAATTTCCATGTTGTTTTTTTCAATTTCACCGTAGATGGACAGAGTCGTATTTCCATCAATAATATTGAATGTGACACCACGGATTCTGCATTCCTGAACAATAAACGGGAATTGGTCAATCAAAAAAGAGCCACCACGGTAATTGAGAAGCCATTCCACGTTCACCCGTTCCGTAAGTACATGAAAAGCAACTCCGTAGGCTTTCAAATGATCTTTTTGGATCATATCCATGGGGATCAGGATTTTTTGAGAAAAAGAAAGAGTTACAATAAAGAAAAGGATAATTATTTTCATCTTATATCAGCTTTTCATGTGATTTTTTAATTTACGGACATGCAGTCTCACTGGTTCTGCTAAATATGAGTTTGGAAATTCTTCCAGGAGTTTATAATAAAATTTTAAGGCTTCTTCATTATTCCCATTGTAAATCTCCTGAATTTCCCCCAAAAGAGTCCATCCCTTATAAGCTAATTTTGTTTTTGTCAATTGTTCTGCCATGATTTCTGCTTTTTCGATTTTATTCAGTTTCAGTTGAACCAAAGTTTCCCTAAGTAAAGCATCATTTGTAATGGATGCTTCGGGATAATGTTCCTGTAAAAATGCATACGATGCAGCAGCCTCAGGCAGTTTTTTCTGCCTTAAATAAAATTCCCCAAATATAAATAATTCAAATGCATGTTTATCAATTTCAGTTCCATTTTGATGATATTGAGAAATAAAACTCCTTAATTCCAGCAAGTCATTAAAATCAGGTGACATAGGTGTGGTCTTTTCAATTGCCTGTTCTACTAAACGAAATACGGTGTCAATTTGTCCTGAGAAAAGTTGGGTTAATATATAACGATAATGAAAGTCATCGCCCTTTTTATTCAAGTTTTTAAAATATCGTTGAGCTTTATCTAAATCACCCTTCGACATATACATTTCACCAATTCGCAGTTGAATTTTTTTCTTCAGTTTTGACCTTGAAGAAGAATTTAATGCAGCTCGATAGGATTTAAGAGCTCCGTCAAAATCATTTAACAGCCTGAATTGAATTTCTCCTAACCGGTGATAAGCAGAAGCAGAAAATGATGATGAAGGCATGGATGTAAGTAATGAGTCATACAGTTCAAACGCTGTATCTAGAGATTGAACAGAAATATTCTGCTGGTGATAAAACGGGTCTTCAAAGAATAAATTATCTCCGAAAAAGGATACAAATGAAAGACTTCTGGTTTCATTGGGAATGATATTGTCCTCAAACGTCTTTCCCAGTCCCAATAAAGCCTCACCGACAGCTTTAGGAGCTTTCTGAACATTGCCCTGCGCCAAGATTGTTTCATAGGAAGAAACAGCCATTTCATATCGGGATTCTTTCCGAAGAGCGTTGGCAAATTCCAGCCACCGGTGAATGTCTTTTTCTGTGGAAAATCCTAATGTTGTATGTTGGGTAAACGCCTTATCAAATTGTTGGATTTTAAAATAAAAATCTGCTAAGAGTGTCCTATAAAGTTTTGGGTCTTTTTTGATGCTGTTGTTCAGAGCTATTAAAATAATATTGTGAGCATCTTCATCATCACTTATGAGCAGAATCCGATCGGTGATCATTTTTATCTGCACCGGATGAGAGGATAAATAATTCAGATATTCAACCACAGCTGTTTTATAGCTTTTCCGTGAAAAATGATAATTGGCAATATCCATTGAAAGAATGGACGGATCGTTAAATTTTGTCCTTGCCCTGTGTATTAGCGATTGTACATCTCCAGAAAGTCCAAGATTTGTAAAAAGATATAAGAATTTTTTATAGGTATTGATATTCGCTCCAAACTTTGCTTCTGCCAATGCCCATTCTTGTCTGGCCAGATCTTCTTTTTTCAATTTCCAGTAAGCCTCTCCAAGGTCAAGATAAGGTTCCATTTTTTTTGGAAATCTCTTTTTGTAATCTTTGACTAAAGAAGCAAGGTCATCATATTTTTCCATACGGGAATAAATTTTCTTCAGATTTATATACGCTTGTTGATCATGGCCTTTTTTTAAAATATCAGAATAGATTGCAACTGCATTTTCAGTATTTCCCTTTCTTTCCATGAGTCGTGCAGTCCTGAGTGCGCCGGAATTGTTTTGACTTAAAGATATGGATAATTGAAGAAACAAAATGAGGAGCACGGAGATTTTAGTCATTTTTTGATTCCTCCACGACTGGAGGTTTAGGAATATTACTACCGGAACTCTCCAGCATGGATGATTGGCTGAGAGCATTAAAATAACGGCGGATCATGGTCAAATATTCCTGAGTATAACCTGCCTGCATGGCTTGGTTCAAGGCTTCGGATGTGAGGCTGTGTCTTTGTCCCAGATCTTCGGGAAGACCCGAAGGTCCTGTTAAGTTTACTATTTTGGAAGCGGTTTTCGCCAACCGCTCTTCTTTTTTCCCTCTTTGTGTCATAGATTTTTGACTGTCCAGCATTCTGGAAAGAATTCGTTGCTGACGTTGCTGTGTTTTTCTGGTGTATCGCTTTCGTTTTAAATCTTTAATTACTTCATCCATGTCCTGTCCTATTCCGCTCATGTCCCCCATGCCTTTTGCCCCGGATTGAGCCATTTCATCCATTAATTCCTGCAGAGACTTTCCAACTCCCTGTTGTTGTGAAAGCATCTGCTGCATCATGGACTGCTGCATCCCTGCAGCCATTTGACCCAGTGCCAATTGCATTCCCTGGTTGTTGATTCCCTGTTGCTGTCCTGCCATTTGTTCCATTTGCTTTAGAAACTGCTCATAACCACTGGCAGACCCTCCGGACTGCATTTGCTGAATGGATTGATGAATACTGAGAGCGGCTTCATTCAACCCCTCCATGGCTAAATCCTGCCTGTTTTTTGCGGAGGTTGTATGCCGCTCCGCAAGGCGGGAGATAGATTCATTCATCTCTGCAAATGCTTTTCCCATTGCCTTTCCGATTTCAGGAGTTACTGCAAATGTTTCCCGGGAGAGTTCCATCATCGAATTCATTGTTTGAGAAAGTTGATCTTTTAAAATCTGTTGTTTCCCCGCCAAGTCTTTTACTCTTTGAGAATTTCTCGGAGTATTGGCAGTTTCTTTTCTGAGGTCTTCCTGCGATTTTGATAAGGATAGTACGTCGGACATTATCTCCTGAAATTTCTCAGTCATTTCCTCGGATGTTTCCTGCTGAAACTGCTGTTGTATATTCATCGCCATGTCATGGAGTTGGGACAATCCGGATAATGCTGATTTACTCGATTTCCGAGAAGATTGAAGCTGTTGTTGATTTAGATTTAAAGCACTATTCTCAATTTGTTTTTCGGTATTTTTAGTCAGTGAAGATTCTGCCATCTCTTCCATTGCTTCAGATGTTGAAGAACTGAATTCCTCTGTAAGATCCGCCGCTTCTTCCATTGCAGATTGGATATGATCAAATTCTTCCTGAATTCTTAGCTCACTTTGTTCATGCCGTAAGAAAGTGGATGGATCGGTATCATTATCCAACTCCCATAATTTTTGATCCAAATGATCCTGCTGTTCCGTCACCTGCTCAAGCCGCTTGGAAACCTCATCCAGTTTCTGCTCTGCCTGAATTCGTTTCAGAATATCAAGAAACCGGTCTAACTCCCGTTCAATCTGATCCATATTTTCTGCCATTTCGGTTATGGCATTCATCATATCTTTTGGATTCATATTTTCCAATATATCTTCTATGTTTTCCATATTAGACAATAAATCCTCAGAAATAAGTTCATTGACCAATTGATTTAATTCGCTGAATTTTTCCATGAGTTCAGGAGAAAATAATTGATGTTTTTCTGCCGCATCCTTCAACGCTTCCATCGCTTCCGCCATTTCTTGAAACTCTGCTATTTTTTCTTTAGTTTCCTCCAATATTTTTTTAATGGTCTGCTGCTGCTGCCAGTCCATATCATCGGATTTTATCAGGTCAAGCTTTAAATCCTCTAAATTATTTTGGATAGTTTCCAGTTCCTCAAGATTCATGTTCATATTGTCAATGAGTTCCCCTTCTTTTTTTTCAATACCAAAAAACAGGTCTTCAAGAGAAGGAAGGCGGGCAATAAAATTTCCCGATAAAGATTTTTTTGGTCCTGATACCTGATCATTGTCATACAGTTCAAAATGATAATGAACTTCATCTTCCGGCATCAGCATTAAATCAGAAAGGTCCCATTCCAATGAAATGGTTTGTTTTGGTTTATTCGGAACGATGTCAGGAACCTTGAAAACGGAAATAACCGGATCCGTTTCAATATAAGCAGGTCTGCGGAGCTCATATCCGATCTGCAAAGTGGAAAATCCAAAATCATCTTCAATATCAAGATGAACCGGAATGATTTGGTCATCGCCTAAATCAATGATAGGGAGAGGTTCATAAACAGATAGTTGCGGAAACAAATCAGGGATAATTTCAAGGTGATAAGGAATTGGATCACGATTTGTTATATTCCGATTATCATAAAGATGAATGGTAAAAAGACCGCTTTCCTCCAATAAAAACTCTCCTTCTGCTCTTTTACCGGAAACATGAAGAGGATGTGCGGTATCGTTTATTTTTAAAAACGCTTGTGCTAATTTTCGATTGGATGTGAAATTGATTGCTATTTCTGTCCCTTTTAATCCTTGAACTTTTGCCTGATTTCCGGATTGTATGATTGGTTCTAAACCTGAGTATTCAGGTGGAATTAGAGTCAGGGAAAACTTTTTTATTGCAGGGCGGTCCGTGACCATTATTCTGTATTCAGGAGAGCGCACCTCGTTCCAAGCCTGCCAGAAATGATCTGCCTTGACAAACGCCTCGTATGTGTAATCCAAGTTAATGTCCTTGAGTTTAAAAGTATAATTACCGGAAGAATCGATAGGGGCTTTCATCAACAACGGTACATTTTTTTCTGAATTCTTGCCATTCTGTATAACTGGAGTAAATTCTAAAGATACTGTATCGGTTTGTACATGACTGGAAACGATTGCAATTTCGGTGCTATCACCACCAAGCAAATGGATGTCTCCAGTTAAAGATTGAAGATAAAAAGGTTTTGGTGCTTCGAATGTCTGCTGAGGGTGAAACCATCTATATATGGAAAGTCCTGCAGTATTTTTTAGTGCCGAAAATCCAGCGGTGATAAAAATAAGAAGAAATAACACCACGTATTTTCCTTTGGGCTTTCCTGAGAAAATCATCCCATGATCAATAAGGTTCAGTGAATCTGACACTTTTTTAATGAACGCATGACTTAGCCCGGTTGATGAACTCTGTGACATCGTATCTTCCAACTGCAGGGCATTAATGACGGAATCTTTTTTGGGAAAGAATTTTTCACCAATAAGTTGGGCAACTCGAGACCATTGGTATCTTTTTAAAGAATATGTCTGAATTAAAATGGCACAAATCCCCAGCCCAATAACCCAAAAGCAGAAGAGCAATAAAATTGAATTAGTCACAAATAATTTTATTATGGAGGGGAAATAAAAAACACTTTCCAATGCTATCCCAATTATGAACAAAATCAACAGTATAGAATAAGATCTCCACAAAAATTGTATAAGATCTTTTTTAATCAGGCCAATCCTGAATCGTTTAAGAAGGTTTTTTAGTACCATGTTTATTGAACCAGAGAGTAGTAGATGATGTTCACGCCCATTTGTAGTGCCTTCAATCGAATTTCTGCCGGGTCATTATGTACTTCCGGATCTTCCCATCCATCCCCTAAATCACTTTCATAGGTGTAAAGAACCATTAAGCGGTCACCATCAAATATCCCTAACGCCTGTGGATGACTTCCATCATGTTCATGAACTTTAGGTAATCCGCTTTGGAAGTCGTAGTAAACATGAAATACAGGATGGTCAAAGGGTAATTCAACAAGATCTCTATTTGGGAATACCCGCTTTATTTCTTCCCTGAAAGAAGCATCCATTCCGTAATTATCATCAGCATGGAGAAAAGCGCCACGAAGGAGAGTTTCCCTTAACCTGGTCACTTCTTCTTCCGAAAATCTTACGTTACCATGACCGGTTAAGTAAAGATAGGGATAGTTGTAAAATTTCTGGTCTGTGGGACGAAGACGAACCTCTTCTTCATCTACAGCGATTTGAGTGTTTTCACTTAAGAATTTTAATAGATTTGGAAGACTGCTGGGATCGCTGTACCAATCACCGCCACCGCTGTAATGAATTCGGGCAATGGTAAAATTTTGTCCCAAAATAGGAATAGAAAAAATAAAAATATTTAATAGAGTAAGAATCTTTTTTTTCATTGTGGAATTCTATTGCTTTTACAGGTAAATGTTCCAAATTAATCTATCGTTAAAGTTAAGAAAAACGGCAACACAAGAACATTTTTAATTGGATGAGGTATTAAAGAAGGTGGGCATATCTCGCCAGGAAAACTACTTCATGTACAATGACTTTAATTATACCTGCTGTGGGAATTGCAAACAGCATTCCCAACGGACCCAAGACTATTCCTCCAATAAAAAGTGAAATCATAACCAGCATGGGATGAAGCCCTACACTTTCTCCCACAAGGATTGGTGTAATAAAATTATTATCTATTTGCTGTACAATGATAAACATGAATATGATATCAAAAATAAAAAATGGGGAAGGAATTATATTAAACATCATGTGAGCTAATGCCACATCATTCCCTAAATTATTCATAACAGAAATAAGTACTGCAGGGATCATTCCAACCAATGGACCTACCATGGGAATTAAGTTTGAAAGTCCTGCAATAATCGAGATAAAAACGACTAATGTTAAGTTTGCTCCGTATAAATTTAAAATCAGCAACCCCAGGAATGAAAGAACTGCGACACTGGATGCCGCCATAAACTGTCCGGTTAAATATTTAGACATTTGACTTTCTATATTATGTATAATTCGGAGTCCTAATTCAAAATATTTATTGGGGATCATGGAAACAAGAGTACGCCGGAAATTATGGTATTCATTAAGCAGAATAAATGTAAAGACAAGAATCATTGCAGTTAAGAAAATAAAATTCATACCACTTTTTGCGAAGGATAGGAATTGCTGCATAAACCCAGTAAACAAGACTTGTATTTTTTCTGCCAACTGCGGATTTCCAAGATCACCCATGGAGGACGCTCCGGGTAAAAAAGAAACAGTACGCTGGTATAAATTATTTAATTCACTCACATAGTTTTCCTGAGTTAACCTGTGATAAAATTCGGATGTTTGCTGAAATAATCCTGAGGCGAAACCAAATAGGAATCCAAATAATAAAGCCAGTAATCCACTCATGATAAAAAATGTACTGAACAACCGGCTTTTTATTTTTCTCTCCAATACATCTACTCCCGGTAAAAGAACTGTGGTGAAAAGAAAAGCAAAAACCAGAATCATTACCATTGAAGAAATATAAGGCCATATAAAAAACAGTATTCCTACTGAGATAATTACTAAAATAAGAGTGTAAATTTTATCTATTGATTGGTTTTTAGGTATCATATTAATTCTGAGGAATTTTCAGATATCTCTTCGCTGGTTTTTCTGAGCCGTGCTGCCATAACCCTTGCGAGGTTAAAAAGAATTTTATTTCCCGTTTGCGGGTTTCTCTTGGAAAGGGACTGCAGATCGGGACGAAGAAAAGCTAGCAAATGACTATCTTCCGTGGCGATTGCTGTGGCACTGCGTGTGTCCGAATCCAGCAGAGAAAGTTCTCCGAAAAACTCACCATTATTTAATACAGCCAAAATATTTTTTTTATCGTTATTATCTTCCGTGAATATTTCAATTGTCCCGGAAAGAATTATAAACATACCCTCACCGGGAGCTAGTTTTTTGAAAACTGTTTCCCCTCGTTTGTATCTCCTTTTATGACAGAGGTTTTCAATTTCACGGATTTGCCTATCTGACAGTCCATGAAAAACAGGAATTTGTTTTAAAACGGCTTTAGTCTGGTTTTCCTGCTTATTCCAATGGTTAAAAAGATTTTTCCACAGGGCTTTCATTATATTATCTCCAAATCTGGTGGGTAAAATAGACATAAGGATAAAGGAGAGTCAAGATAAGAGGGAATTTCAATTTACTCTGGGGTAGATACCCTGTCTGTAAACTTGATGATTATTAATGGAATCTCCATTTCTATGGAATAGAATCGGTAACTTTAAGGATGTTCCGAAATGTAAAAAATATTATTTGGATATTTTTATTTATTTCTATTGTTTTGCCCCAGAGAGACTTTGATGAGGAATTGAAGTATCAAAATAAATCCATTGAATCATTAAAAAAGGAAATGGAGGATTTACGGAAAAAGATAGAAAAAATGTCCACTCATGAAAAGTCTGCATCAAAAAAAATAATCTCTTTAGAAAAAGAAATTTCACTTACGGACAGACTCATATCTGAATTAACAATGGAAGAAGAAATGACCCGGGAGTCGATTTTAATAACCGAAAAAAAATTAAATCATCAGGAAGATGAATTAAATGCTTTACGTGAAAGATACAGAAATAGGGTTGTTTATGCTTATACTCGGGGAAGACCTTCAGACCTTGAAAAAATGTTCAGCACTGTTTCCTGGAGACAGTCTGTTTACAGAAAGGAGTACTTAAAAATCATTTCTGATGTGGAGGAAAATATTAGAAAAAAGATAAACACCCTGTTAATCAATATTGGTCAGGATAAATTGAATTTGGAAGCAGGATTGAGAAAAAATATCTCATTAAATCGGGAAAAATCAAAGCAGAAAAAAAACCTGAAACACCGGAAATCCACAAGAGAAAAAGAATTGGTTTCATTAAATAAAAACAAGGTGGAATTATCAGAATATTTAAAAGAAAAAGACAGGGGGCTTAAAGAATTAGAAAAACTGAGAGCTTCTATTCTTGAGGATAAAGCCAGATTTGAAAGAGAAGAACGAATTCAGCGTCAACAGGAAGCACTGAAGTCAAAACAGTTTGCCCAGCTAAAGGGACAACTTCCCTGGCCCATACATGGGAAAATTGTTACAAAATTTGGGAGACAGTATAATCCAAAGCTGAAAACAACAACAGAATACCCCGGAGTAGATATTCAAGGGAAAGTGAATATGCCCGTGAAGACCATTTTAAACGGAATTGTTGCCACCATTACTTATTTAAGAGGATTTGGAACAACAGTCATTATTGACCATGGTGGCGGGTTCTATACAGTGTACAGCCAATTGAAATCATTAAAAACGCATGTGGACAGCGAAGTTCGATCCGGAGACGTCATTGCTCATCTTGCTGAGTCAAACTCAGGAAATGGTGCGGTTCTCCATTTTGAAATATGGGGAGATGGTCAAAAACTGGATCCAGAAAAATGGCTGGCGAAATAATGTATTTAGAAATCTTAAAAGCACAACCTGTAATTTGGGATCATTTAGTTTCAATATTCAATTCCGGGAGGATTGGTACAGCCTATTGTTTTACAGGTCCTTCGGGATGCGGGAAAGAAGGGATGGCGGTTGTTTTTGCGGCATTAATGAATTGTGAAAAACCAAAGGATTTCCCTGAATGCGAATGTTCTTCCTGTTTACGATTTAACACGTTACAGCACGAACATTTAAACATGGTGACTCCACTTCCTACACTGCCAAAAAAAAGCAAGGATGATTTGGATAATAAAAGTGTGGACTCTTTTAGGGAAGAACTGGCTAAAAAGCGGAATAATCCATTTTATAAGATACGGGTTCCAAGAGCAACCCGAATCACTTTGCAAACCATTCATAAATTGAGAAGAACCCTTTATTTTAAATCAGTTTTACCCGGGAGGAAAACAGCAGTGATTTTCGATGCAGAACTGCTTGGATTTGGTTCGGGAGAATCAGCAAATGCACTCCTTAAAATATTAGAGGAACCGCCTCCACAAACAACAATAATTTTAGTGACGGATTTTAAAAATAAACTTTTTCCGACTATCATTTCCAGATGTCAACATATTCAATTTCCTGCATTGGAGAAAAAAGTTATAGAATCCATGTTGGAAAAGAATGGAATTAAACAAGATAAAATCAAATGGATATCCTGTTTGTCTCAAGGAAATTTTGTTATCGCCAGTAAAATTGCAAAAAGAGATTGGAAAGAAATTCAAAAAATATTCACTTTTATTTCTGATTTTATGTTGGGGAATGACCATAATAAACTAATTCGGTTCGCATCAGAATATTCTCGTTTATCAATGATGGATGAGACTGAATTCCGGTTCCATTTTTTACTCATTCAGCGATGGTTGCTGGGAGTATTGCATATAAAAAAGGGAATTCAAGACGATTTAACCGAAAGTGAATTAAACAAAGGGATGAACCGTTTTTTATCTATGTATCCCGATGCAGATGTTCGGGAACTTAATTTACTGGTTGAATCCGTAGTGAACGGGTTAAACAGGAATGCTAACATGAGTTTATTGATAACAAATTTCATTATTCAATTGAAAAAAGAATTACAAAGGGAACCTGTCCATGTTTAGAGATTCATTCTATGTTACCACTCCCATTTATTATGTGAATGAAAAACCTCATATTGGACATGCCTACACAACTATTCTGGCAGATGTTTTATCTCGATTCCATCGTAATGCAGGTCAAGATACATTTTTTTTAACAGGGTTGGATGAACACGGGCAGAAAGTTCAGCAAGCAGCGGAGAAACGTGGAGTAATAGCTCAAGATCATTGTGACGAAATGGCACCTCGTTTTACAGAACTTTGGGAAAAACTGCATATTTCTCATGATGATTTTATTCGTACAACTGAGGAGAGGCACAAAAATGTTGTTCAAAATATTCTTCAGCAGGTTATGGATTCAGGAGATATTTATGCTGATGAATACGAAGGATTGTACTCTGTTTCTGAAGAACGCTTTATCACAGAAAAAGAAGCAGAAAGCGGGGAGTTTCGGGATATAAAGAAATTGAAGGAGAAGAATTATTTTTTCAAAATGAGCAAATATCAAAAAGCTCTTATTGATCACATTAAAAACAATCCGAACTTTATTCAACCGGAACATAGAAAAAATGAGGTGTTGGGCTTTCTTCAAAACCCCCTGAATGACCTCTGTATTTCCCGTCCAAAGTCCCGGTTGAACTGGGGGATTGAACTGCCCTTTGATTCGGACTATGTAACCTACGTATGGTTTGACGCTCTCATAAATTATATTACGGCTGTAGGATTTGAGAGCGATGAAACATCATTTAATAAGTGGTGGCCTGCATCCTGTCATTTGATCGGAAAGGATATTTTGACAACCCATGCGGTTTATTGGCCTACGATGTTAATGTCTGCAAAGATTGAGTTACCGCAATCCATTTTTGCCCACGGATGGTGGATGAGCGGTGAATCAAAAATGAGTAAATCATTGGGCAACGTCATCAATCCAATGGATTTAATTGAGGATTATGGAGTGGATCCGGTGCGGTATTACCTCATGCGGGAAATGGTTTTAGGACAAGACGCAAAATTTACAATGGAATCTTTCATAAAACGGTACAATAGTGATTTGGCAAACGATTTTGGGAATTTATTAAGCAGGGTTTCAACCTTAATGAAAAAGAATTATGATGGAAAGATACCGGAACCGGGACAATTTACAGATGCAGAATCAAACATTAAATCAAAGGGGGAATCACTTGGCGGAATCGTGAAAGAAAAGATAGAAGCCATGCAGATCAATGAAGCTATCGAAGACATAATGCAGTATATCCGCAGTGTAAATAAATTTATGGAAGACAAAGCACCGTGGAAATTGGTGAAGGAAGACAAAGAAACTGCCGGGACTGTTCTTTACACCGCAGGGGAGGCATTGCGAATCAGCGCAGTCTTGTTATCTCCGGTAATGCCAAACAGGACATCGATTTTACTTGAAGCATTGAATGCAAAAGGATCAAGTTTGAATTGGGGCGGACTTACACCGGGAAAAGAATTGAAGGATCATAAACCGCTTTTTCCCAGAGTTAAACAAGTTAACTTCATAAAAAATAACAGGATAAAAAGAGATTTCTAATCTAACGGGATAATCGAACACAAAGGGAAATTTTGACAACCGGAAACGTCATTGAGATTCAGAAAACTCCTTAAACTGTTTTAAATATTTCTCTGATTCTTTCTCAAAGGTAGATTTGCTATTATACGATATTTTTTCAGCAAGAGATTTCATATCCTTAACAGCAAGCTCATACCCACTATTTACATCTTGTTTATCTCGCTCTGCACTTTAGCTGTCCAGAAAGAGACAATCGTTTTGCACATTAAATTCATATCATATTCAATAATTCGCATTGCTCTATGTGGTTGTAGGTCAGCTACAAACGCTTGTTTTATCCTTGCTTTTTTGAATCAATTATCATTCAATCCAAATTCACCCCGACTGACTAAAACCTCTTGCCAGAAGCTTTCACGATTTATGATAAAATTCTCACTATCCCTTGATGATGATTGCTCCAAAAGTGAAAACCAAAATTTTTGTCTAGCATACTCTCTATGGTTGTCCTGGTTATTAAGATGTTGTTTTAATAACTTATTGTGACCATGACCTCCAGAAGAAAAGTATTCGGCCCATCGAGACTATATTCCATCCCATCCATACGCAGATCCGACATACCTGAGTCCAGTTTTACGGTCAGTTATTAGATATATTCCTTGACAATGTTTCAAGGCAGCCAACCAATCCTCTTTAAAATCATTCCAAATTTGTTCTAAAATTGAATACTTATGATTTATTTCCCCATATCCTGGGAAATCTTCACCAGCATAAACTTTTGGTAATATTTCTGCAACAGACATTTTGTCCAAGATTGAGACAGGAATTCTTCCTTTTGCACGAGCATCCTTTTTCCAATGAATAATGAGGCGACCTATATAGGCTACAAAATGTGGAGCTTTTTCAACTCTATAATCTACATACTGTTTCCCTCCATCATCCGTTACTTGGCCATGTGAGAGCACCCTAAAAACACCTCCAAATAGCCAATGATCAGGTTTGTTAGGCATTTCGATCATGGAAAATATAAATTTCCTATTCCAACAATGGTTAGAGTGCCAGCTTCCATTCCAATCATTTTGCCACTCATTAAAACTGCGGGTAAATACATCAATTGGACGTCCGCTGCTGGCTTGCTGAGCGACATGGATTTTGGTTTCGTCCCATGGGTAGTTTTCAAAGAGTTCTGTGAGATTGATATCTGTAATTTTCATGGTTGCCCCAATTTTCGATGGCAATAATGGTGAAGCTGGGCGGAGATGAGAGGTCGAACTTTTGTTCGCTTCATCGAGTCTTCCGTTCGAGCGGGGGCTATGTGGCACGAAACACCCGCATAGCTACTAAATATATTGCACAAATGTTTTATAGTGTTATACTGTGTTTTTAATTAGCTCAATTAACCGCATCCCCACTTTTACTATGAATTGTGCCCACCATCCCTATTTTTCGGGGTTTTCCGTTCTGCTAAATATAATGTAACTCCAAGTGACATGATAAAATAAAAACCTATTATAATTGAAAAATACATATCTGAACCAAACCAAGTTAAGTTATTCAATCCAAGCAGTGAAAATCCAATTAGTGTTTTTATCCCTTCAGAAATTATTGCATATTTTTTCCCGTCCAAAAGAGAAGTGTAGGCAAATACATGAATGACTAAAAACAATGCATACACCAACGTGAATGATGTGCTGACGGAAGAACTGACCGTGAATAAATGAAACATGAGCCCTAACCCAATGAGCATTTGCATCCTGGACCAAAGAATCAAATGGTGAGAGTTTTCGGTTTCATATTTAATTTGATTTTCTGGATTTTCAATAATCTGAACGGGATATTTTTCTGTAACGTCCTCCGGACGCCACCCTGTGGGCATAAACCAGATCCTGATCTTATCCCACACCTTTTCAGTCCGGACAGCATCTTTTATCAATTGCCAAATATGTTTAAAATTAATGAGTATAGGATTCCATGTTCCCGCAGGACGGAGGATTCCATAAACCGGTTTAACCTCAGCCAATTCAGGTTGAAATGACCCAAACAACTTATCCCAGATAATGAATATTTGACTGTAATTCTTGTCAATGTATTCAGGGTTAATGGCATGATGAACCCGATGATGAGAAGGCGTAACAAGCATTTTTTCCAGCCAGCCCATTTTATCAATGAGACGGGTGTGATACCAAAACTGGAGAAATAAATGGATGGGACCGATGACAGCAAATATGTGTGCCGGAATTCCAAGCAGGGCAGCAGGAATCATAAAAATCGCTCCGAATTTCAGTGTATCAGAAATGGACTGTCGAAGTGCGCAGGAAAGGTTATACTCCTCACTGCTGTGATGAATAATATGGCGGTTCCAGAAAACATTCACACGGTGATTCATGCGATGGAGCCAATATCCCGCAAAATCCTCCACAATAAACGCAATAATCACAGCCAACCAAACCGGCTCCAGTTTATACAGTGTTAACTTATCCAAGAGCCAGGAATAACTGATAAGAATAAAACCAAAATTTATCCCGTCACGAACCGTGTTGGTTACACCTGAACTCAAACTGGATATCATATCTGCAGGACGGTTGACTTTAATGCCCATTCGTCCTGCTGCAACCGCTTCGATTCCAATCAAAACCAAAAAGATGGGAATGGCGAACATAAGGGATGTGACGTAGAAACTCATTTTTATGGAATTTTTCCTACATGAAAGTTAAACAGTAATTCCTGTCCGAAATCCGGTTTGAATGCGTGAAGGGTATCTCCGGTCATATTTAAAAATCTAACTTCGCCGTTAATCCCAATTTTTTCCGGGGTGCTATTTCTGTACCACCAATGTCTGGAAATGCCATCTTCCAAATCATCTTTGAATAAAAATTGGTAAGAACCATTTTTGAGTTTCATGGGAAATTTGTATTCAGTTGAATCATCAAAATTATTTTCAGCATAAAATACAGTTCCTTTCTGGTCTGAAAGTGTAAAGGAGTTTTCCTGTGCCCGATTTACATTATTTGTTTTTATGTAAAGAACGAATTCCTTTGGGAATACTTTTGGCAAAGATACAATAGAAGTTTGAAAATTGTTCTGCGGATTCTCGTCTTTCACTCCATTTGGATTTTTTAGCTCAACAATAAAAGTTTGAACTTTTTTCACTTCCCGCCAGCTTGGGATAGGAAGAACAATTTCTTCTTCCTCAACGAATGCTAAATCTCCTGACCATTGGAATACAGATTTTCTACCACGTTTCAGACCGTATTGAATGTCCACGGATCGTAAATTGTATTCACCGGAATTCCTGATGAGTATTCTGGGGTTTGACAAAGTGGGATTGATACGACTGTATTTATCCTGACTGCTGGGGGAAATGATGTCTAAAATTTCCACATTGTTTTTAAAGTTTGGTTTTCCGTAACTGATGAGTTGGTGAGACATTCGAAGGTTGCCCTTTTTTTCTCCATTGTCAAAATAATTTTGGATGGTGTAATTCAAATTTATTGTGTCTCCGGGGTTCACGTACGATGTTAGTTCAAATTCGTATTCATCCACTTTGGTTCCGGGGCACCACCCGGCACGATCAAAAGGCCAGGTGCCGCCTTGGGGATAAATTGGATTATTACCACAATCCTTCCACACATTCCAACGGAATAATTCCCGACTATTCATGTACCATGTATGAGTTTTACTGTCCCATTCACAGCAGTTCCGGGGACCTTCATGACCATGACCGGAAATAACAGATTTAATTTTAAATCCAACTGCATTCGATGACAAATTAATTTTTTGGTTTGTCAAAACGGAATCGTCCGCAAGTTCCCCGTATTTATAATTTCCGTACAGATAAATATTTTCCACTTTTAAAACATTACGGGATGGAATTCCATTGATGAATAAAAATTTTATATCAAGGAGTTCCTGATTATTCCCCACAATAAGTTCACGGTTTCCTTTTAGGATGGATGAATAATCTGTCATATCGTAAGTCCATTCCCATCCATCTTCTCCACCGAGCCAAAGGCGTTTCCCGTACGGAGTTACAAAACTACCGATACTGAATGTTTCAGTGGTATCGCCAATGGGAACTTTTATAAAGGTATTCCAAATATAATCCCATTCACCACAGGGATATTTGTCACCTTTAGTGAGGGAGTCGCATTTCAGAGTTTGAACCATGATGATTTTCGCCCACCGCTCATCTGTTTCCGGAAATTGTACCATGGTTTTGTAATGTGCATTCCATCCTTCCGGACTGGGAGTTTCCCAGGTAATGGGATGGATGGTGATCGTATCTTGGCCTCTATTATTTTCAATTATGGAATCATTTGGATTTTCACTTATTTTATTTTTTGAGGAACAATTGGTTAATACCAAACAAAATATAATTAAACCAATTTGAAATAAATACTTTGTAAATTTTTTTTCATCTTTTATTAATCCCAAGTAATATTTGTACGAATTTAAGGATAACTGTTTAATTAACTTATTTTTAAGCATTATTTTCAATTCTAAATTTAAAGAAAATAATCTAATAAATAATGCTCACTGATACACACTGCCATCTTTATTATAATGATTTAAAAATTGATCTCCCCGGTGTTTTGGAACGTGCAGAAAAACTGGGTGTGACTCGATTTATCTGTGTTGGTACAAATCTGGATGACTCAAAGGAATGTCAAAAATTATCAGAAAAATATGAAAATATTTATTTTTCTGCCGGTGTTCATCCCCATGATGCAAAAGATGCAATGGAAGATTATCTGGAAAAGATCAATGGATTTGAGGTTTACGATAAAATGATTGCTGTAGGAGAAATGGGCTTGGATTATTTCAGGAATATTTCTCTTCCCGATGTTCAAAAAACAGTATTTCGTCAACAACTGGAGTTAGCGCAAAAAATAAAAAAACCGGTCATTTTTCATAATCGGGAGGCAGATGAGGACGTGATTAAAATTTTATCTGAATTTCCCGATGTTACAGGTATTGCTCATTGTTTTTCCAGCAATGTGGAAACCGCCAAAGCATTTCTGGAAATGGGACTCTACATTTCATTTTCCGGAAACCTTACGTTTAAGAACAGTCATCTTCCTGAAGTAGCGAAGGAAATTCCTTTAGACAAACTGTTGGTTGAAACGGACTCTCCGTTTCTCAGTCCGGTTCCTTTTCGAGGAAAACCAAATGAACCGGGAAGAACACGGTTTGTAGCGGAAAAACTTGCAGAAATTCATCAGGTGTCATTGGAGGAGATTGCAAGTATTACAACAAATAATGCGGAGAGGTTGTTTGATTTTTAATATAGCATGAGTAAACACTACCAATTTTACTGGTGTATATTTTTATTAAGTTAAGTTTGGTTCTCAATTTTTTCAAACGAAGTAACAATTCCTTTAATAAGAGCGGAACTAAAACCATTATGTTCCATTTCATTCAACCCGGCTATTGTACAGCCCTTAGGAGTCGTTACTTTGTCAATTTCAAATTCAGGATGTTCGTGTCGTTTTATGAGTAATTCTGAAGCACCTTAAACCGTGTGTGTCACAATTTCACTTGCTGTTTTTGCATCAAACCCAATTTGAATACCGTCTTGTATCATTCCCCTGATAAACCGCAAAACATAAGCTATTCCACAAGCTCCAAGTACAGTTGCGGAATCCATTAAATTTTCATCAATCATTATGGTGCTTCCAATTGTACTAAAACAACGCCTTATTGATTCAGATGCAGTAAAATCGTTGGAATTTGAACAGATGCAAGTAGTGGATTCTCCCACATCCGAAGCTGTATTTGGCATTGCTCTAAAGATAGAAATTGGCACCTTTATGTAATGTTGAATTTTCTCTATAGATATTCCGGTTGCTAATGAAACCAAGATATGTTTCTTTGGATCAAAAAATGCAGCTATTTCTTTGATTACATCTAAAATATTATATGGCTTTAGGGCTACAATAATTATTTCTGATTTTTTTACTGCTTTAACATTATCACTACTCAAATTAATTCCGGTTGGTTTAAGGAAATCTAAAGCGTCGATATTTCTTCGTGTTACAATGATATTAGATGGTTTAATAGATTGTTCATCTAACAATCCGTTTAATATTGATAATCCTAAATTACCACATCCAATTATAGCTATTTTTTTATCTTTCATATGATTTTAACTAACCCCCAATCCGTCCCAATTTTGTTTTTATCTGGTGTGCTTATTAATCTGTAGCTATTTTTTAATAGCAATAACATCAAAAAAAACAGTTTTTTTAAAATTCAACCCAAAAAACACCTATGAATAATTATTGTAAAAGATTTATCGGGAACTATTTACGTACCATTCGTCATTTTTTGGAATACCCGAATCAAGGAAAAGTTACAACTTATGCCGTAATTGTTTTGGTAAAATATTCATAAAATAAAAATGATTTATTTTATTAAGTTCATCGAATCACAACAAATTTTATAAGGATAATTTATTGGCAAAACATTCACATCCATTCAGGAAAAAATGGGGACAGAATTTTCTTGTTGATCACAACCTTTTAGAAAAGATTGTGCGAACAATTGAGCCTCAGAAAAATGATTCTATTTTAGAGATCGGACCGGGAGAAGGAGCTTTAACAGAATTAATTTTACCTAAAGCGAAAGAAATGGCTTCGGTAGAAATTGACCCCATGCTTATTGACCTTCTAAAGCAAAAACCATCATTCAAAAAATTACATATTATTCATGGAGATGTTTTGCTCAAAGATATAGAAAACATGCCGATATCAAATCCAGTGAGAGTCATAGGAAATATTCCTTATAATATTACATCACCCATCATTTTCTGGTTGATAGAGCAACTTGATTATTGGGAAGATGCATTTATAATGATGCAAAAGGAAGTTGCCAAACGGTTTTCCTCCCAGCCGGGGACTAAGGATTATGGTCGGCTCACTGTAATGACAGGAGCTTATTTAAATGCAGAATATTGTTTTACTATCCCGCCGGATGTGTTCATCCCCAAACCGAAGGTGAATTCTGCATTTGTCCATTTCACAAAAAAGGAGAATCCCTTAATTGAGGATGAAAATTACTTAAAATTCAATAAAATTGTAACCACAGCATTTTCCCAGAGGAGAAAAATGCTAAAAAATACATTAAAAGGATTAGGTATTTTTCAGGAAAACTGTCTTCATCTTGATCTAAATCGGAGACCTGAGACTTTGACGATTGATGAATTTGTGTCTTTGATATTTATAAAATTGAATCATTTTGCGCTTTAGTTAGTTTATTATTAAATTTCCCGACTTTTCTTTAAGAAAAAACAATAGGTTTAAATGGCTAAAATCAGCAAAGCAATAAATGAATCAAACCGAAGTTTGAGTCGCTATCTCGAGGAGATAGG
>CAZSIH010000009.1:0-35741 GCA_964606925.1 uncultured bacterium | reverse complement strand
AAGACCGGTAGTAGTTGACGATATACTTGCATCAAGTGTAAATACTAATGTATCCGCTTCATCACCACCAACATGAAATGTGTAGGTTGTTGCTACTTCAAACATCGTTGCATTTTTCCATTTTGTTTGAGCCGCTATAGCATCAAACTCCGTGAGTAACTGAAAAACCTGAGCAGTTATCGCTTGCCTGTTCGCAGTGGTCAAAGAATCATCGGCAGCCTGAACAGCTTTATCCTTGATGGTCTGCAAAATATCCATCTGGTTTTGATATCCCCCTTCAGCAATAGAGAGAATACTCCTCGCATTCTGAACGTTGGATAGTGCAGCACTCAGCCCATTCACCCTGGACTGTACAGCCTTTGCTATTGCATAACCTGCTGTGTCATCTTTTGCTGTGTTGATCCGTTTACCGGATGCAAGGCGGGACTGGCGTATGCCTATATCTTCATTGAGCCCATAAAGGGATCTAAGTGAATCCATTGCCTGGATATTTGCTCCAATTCTGAAAAGACTCATTTTATTCCTCCGTTAATTTATTTTTTTTCTATTTTCTTTAGCTTAAACACTTTAACAAAGGAAACTCAATATATTTCCCCGTTAATCAGCTCTTTCAAGCTCTTTGTTCTCATCCCACATTATCGGAAAGAATATGAAAAATAATAAAATTTCTGGATAAATTATGAGAAATAATTATTTATATAAAAAATACAGTATATATCTATAGTATTTAAGAAAAATAATAATAAAACATTAATAAACACTATATTTTGATAATTATTATTTTAATTAATAAAAATTAATAAGAAAAATATTATAAACAATAAAATTCAATAAAATTAATTACTATTAATCAGTTTTAATAGAAAATATAAAAAGCCCCCATAACTTTATATTGTGGGGGCTTAATTGAGCAAGATACCTGTTCTTTTCAGTTTACAATTGGAATTCTTTTAATTTATCTTGCAGCATTTTATCAAACATCTTATCCAAGTGTTGCTGTTTGACTTTCCACTGGCCACCTATCTTTAAAGCAGGAATTCTTTTTTGTTTCACTAATCGGTATACAGTCTGTTGTTTCATCTTTAGGTAGTTTGCCACTTCCTTAATCCCTAAAATTCCTTCTTTGTTCATTTTCTGTTCCTTTAATTGAAATTAATGTGCATTATTATTCTCTGGGGAAGAACTGTACAATCACTCTTCCCCATTATCTATCACCTAAAAACAACCTATCTGAACAAGGAAAGAACTACCTGCGGAGCGGCATTAGCCTGGCTCAAAGCAGATATACCTGTCTGTTGTATGATCTGGTGCTTTAGGAACTCGATTTGCTCTTGTGCCATGTCAGCATCCTCGTACATACTCAAGGTACCTTCAGTATTCTGTGCAGTAATGGAAATTGCGTCTGATTTTAGACCAAGCCTGATGATTGTATCACCAATGCCCTGAATCACACCTGAAAGTGCTGTTATGGCCACATCAACTTGACCAATTGCTAAAGCAGATTTCGTTTCATCTTCAAGGGAAAATGTTCCACCAGTTGTCCCCATAGAAGATAAATCTGCTGTACCGCTACCGCCAACAGCATTGGATTGCGAATTATTAAGAACCACCGTCAATTTATCGTCCTTATCAGCGCCAACATGAAATGTAAAGGTAGTTCCGAAAATATTACTACCATTCCACTTTGCCTGACTTGAAATGTCATCAAGCTCCGTCAGTAATTGATTCACCTGATTACGAATTGCAGTCCTTTGATCAGCATTAAGACTGGAATCAGCTGCCTGTACTGTTTTATTCTTAATAGTCAGCAACACATCCATCTGAGCTTGATAACCACCTTCACCAATGGCCAGGATGCTTTTTGCATTCTTTACATTGTTTAAAGCTGCTCTCAAACCAAGTGATCTTGATTGCAATGATCTTGAAATTGCATAACCTGCTGTATCATCTTTTGCTGTGTTGATTCGTTTACCGGATGCAAGCCTTGCTTGGTGAACGGCAATGCCCTCATTGGATCTGTAAAGAGAACTTAACGCAGTTAGTGCAGCGGTATTTGCATGTATTTTAAAAAGACTCATATTTAACCTCCGTGCTTATTTGTTACGATGACATCCTTGTCATTGAGTCACTATTTTAAATTCAGATAAAATATTCTTGATTGAAAATTTTATCTCTTATTTTTTTCAGAAGCCTAATGGCTCAGTAACAATATCGGATATAAATCAATAAACTTTAGTAAAATACAATAATAATAATTAATAATAATGTATTATCAGTATTATTGTCTAATAAATGATAAAATATATATAGGTTAAGATAAAATTAAGTTTATTAATAAATAAACAATCTAATTTATAACTAAATCATAAAATTTAATTATAAATAATAATATTTAGTAGTTTAAATTATGAGAAATAACTATACCATGCTATTCATCTTCACAATAAAATGTTCGGCTTTTTTGATATCTCCAAGTTTTGCATATAATGTAGCTATTCGTCTTAATACAATTTTATTTGATTCGCCGCTATCATATAATTTTAAATACATGCTCAATGCTTTATGTATTTGATCTGTTTTAATATAAGATTGACCTAAAATATCATATATCTCCACTTCAGTATTTTTATTATCCTTCAGATATACTTGAAGGATCTCAATCAACCTGTCCCATTCACCTAACTCCCCTGTTAAATGTATGATTTTCCACAAAATGGATTTTGTCAGCGCATCTCCAGTCAATTGAGAATAGAATTCAAGAGCTTTGTCCTGCCTCCCTATTTTTACATATGTATCCCCGAGAGTTTTAATAATTCTATGTTCGGAAATCAATACATCATTTTTAATATTTTGAGGTTGTGAGTTTAATTTTTTTGTATTTCGTAATAGAAATGTTAAATGCTCTACCGCTTGTTTATAATTATTTTGATGTTCATCACATTTATATAACATATAATATGCTCCCGATTGCACCGGATTTAATTTAATTGATTGCATAGAATATTTTTTTGCTTTTTCCCATTCTTCTATATGTGAGTACGCTTGAGACATGACATTCAAGGCATCCATGGTAAGAGATTTATCTAATGTATCAGATTGAATAGCAATTTTTAAATGTTTGATTGAATTTTCATATTGTTTCAATCCAGAATAATTTTGAGCTAAAGTAAAATGAGCATAACTGTCTTGTTTATTTTCCTCTACCATCTTCTCCAATAATGGAAGATTCCGAAGCAACTTCTTTTGATATTCTTCTTCTGTAAGATTATACCCTTCATGAATTATGTGTATTCCTGTGACCACTTCTTTTGCACCAGCATTTTTTGCAGAACGATAGATTTGTTCATGAATACGATTTTCAAATCGGATTCCCAGTCCATTAGGAAATATCCGGTGTGCATCAGAATATGTCACCTTATTCTGATAATCATTCCTACTGCTTATGCGGACACTATAAAAAGCATCTTTATTTTTATCATTTGTTATTTTCTTTAATTCGGGAATTGATCTTGGGTCCAACGTTTCATCCGCATCCATCCATAAAACCCAATCACCGATGGCATATTTGATTGATTCATTTCTGGCTTCTGAAAAATTATTGCACCATTGAAAGTGATATATCTCAGCCCCAAAAATTTTTGCAATCTGAATGGTTTTATCTTTTGATCCAGTATCAACGATTACCATTTGGTCTACAATATTTTTAACACTGTTAAGACATAAAGAAAGAAATTTTTCTTCATCTCTTACGATCATACAAAGAGAAATAGTTGATTTCATAAAATGGACTTTAGTAATGCTTCTGCTTCATTCATCCTGCCCATTTTTGCATATATTCCAGCTAAGGATTTGATGGTAAAGGAATTTTTATGGTTATTATCAAATAAATTTTGGAAAATAGGTAATGCTCCCTCATAATCACTTTTCATTAAATGTAAAAAACCGGATATTTCGTACAATATTTTCCAATTTGGTTCAGAATCCCCTTTATTATCAATAATTAGGATAAATCTATCCCTGTCAAATTCATTCCATTCATAAAATATTTGACTCATTTCACTGTATTCCTTGCATGATGTCCACAGATCAATAATTAGGTCCACAGATTTCACTCTGTTTAAGCGGACCAGCTTGATTTTACTTATAAATCCGCAGATGTGGTTTCTCTCGAATACGGTGTCCAATGCATTATCTGATTTGAAATTCTCAGGATTTTCCATTTTTTCCAGTATTTCTTCTAAATGTTGAACTGCCTTTTCGAATTGCTTTTGAGCAGTTTCAATTTTTGCAAGCAGATAATATGATGTCATTTGGTTGGGAGCAATCTCAAGTGATTTTTCCACTTTTCCTTTAGCCTTTAGCACATCTTTTTGAGATAAATAAATATCTCCAAGTGTTGTGTAAGCACTTGCAATTAATTTAGTTTCCGTGGAATCCATTCTTAAAAATTGCTCTAAATGATAGATCGCTTTTTCTTTTTTGCTTTCATCCCCGGAATAGTGTTGTCCCAGCAAAAAATGGGGGAGAAAATCGTCCGGATTTTCATTGGCCATCCTCTTTAACAACGGTAGATTTCTTCGCCGTTTCTTGTCCTGGTCAAATTTACTTTCATCATAACCAAAATGATTAATGACGATATTCGAATCAACAATGTCAGCTTTCAATTCTTTTAAATTGTAAGATACCTGTTCGTGAACGATATTTTTAAAAGAAATTCCGCAGTTATTTGAGAATAGCCTGTAAGCATTTCCATAACTCACATTTTTGGAGGAGAGGTTTTTAATTGTGACATTCACGCCCATGGGATGTTGCGGCAATTTCAAAATGGTTTTCAATTCTTCCTTTGAATTCTCATCAAATTGTTCGTCAGCATCCATCCATAAAATCCACTTTCCTTTCGCAAATTCAATGGATTCATTTCTGGCTGCGGAAAAATCATCACACCATTTAAAATGGTGGATTTCTGCACCAAATTTCCTTGCAATCTGAATTGTATTATCAGATGATCCCGTATCAACAATAATCATTTCATCTACAATATCCTTCACACTTTCCAGACAGGAAGACAGGTTTTTCTCCTCATTTTTGACAATCATACATAAAGATAATTGAATTTTGGGAGAGTCTATGGGATTTTGTTTTTTCATATCAACAATGATGTTTTCTCTGAAAGGGTTTGTAATTGTTTAAACAAATTTCAATCCAACGGATTCTTATTGTTATATTTCTGAGATCATCTCCAGAATATTTTAAAATCAATCAATTACTCGAGGAATTGAAGGATTAGATCAATTAAATAATTTGAATAAAATTATAATTTGCATAATCAAAACTGAAAACGCAACTACGGTCCTCATCATTTCCATGGTGTGATTGTGTTTGTCCAACCATAACTCTAATTTATTTCGTCTTCTTGGCTTTTCCATATCATAAAATTAACGCATTTTGGCATGTGACACACTCTTAAATATGCAAAAGGGTTAGAGTTTTTGGGAGCAAATTACATGTCTTTCAATGATTTTAATGAAAACTAATCATACTAAAGTTATGATTCAATTACAGATCTGTTTCTCAGAAAATAACGTGACAAAATTGGTAATATTTGACTACATTTCAGTACAATTGACTGCACTCAATTTCACCAATAATCAGAAAGTCTATCATCGGTAAATACTAAAATATATGCACTTACCGACGATTTCAAATGGCGGGAACGCTTGGCAATCAAAACCACCACCTTTTGATGCGAGACCACCAACTAATGTTGCGAGAAAGTGTTTAGTTGATAATCACTTCCAAGTACAGAGGAAAACAGTAATATCTCATTGATAGTGTTTTCAATATAACATGGATAATATTAAACCAGACATATAATATATTTATGTTATATTCAGACATGTTTAATCGCTGGCTAAACTTACAAACAGACAAAAGTGGTCTTTTAATCGGACCCCGCCGATCAGGTAAAACTACACTCCTTAGGCATCGTTACCCCGATTACACTTACATCACATTAGATAACTTTGATTATCTGAACTGGGCTGATAAAGATCCGAAAGGTTTATTGGATGAGTTAGGTAAAAAATCAATCATTGATGAAATACAACGAAAGCCACAATTGACTATTGCTGTGAAAAATGCCATTGATAATCACGGGGCTCATATTTTAATGACCGGCTCTAGTTCATTAGGACTGACCGATACCGCAGCCGACACATTAGCCGGGAGGATAAACATCTATTCTTTGCCAACACTCTGTTTTGGTGAATATTTTGGAAAACCACGCCATAATATTTTCACAACAGAATTAAATCCATTGCAAATAAAAAAAGCAAAAAGAGAACTGAAAGCAGCGATTAAATACGGCCAGTTCCCGGAAGTCCTGCTTTGCAACAACAACGAAGAGCGTAAAGAACTATTGCTCAACTATCGAGATACATATTTTATCAGGGATTTAATGCGTCTATCCAATATAGAAAACGTCGAGGGGCTTTATGCTGTGTTTCAACACTTAGCAAGAAGTTTAGGGTCTCATTTAACAGTATCCAACTTTGCAAGAGAGGCAGGTATCAGTTATCCGACAACCAAGAAATATCTTAACATCTTGAATCAATCTCAATTAACTTTTAATCTTTACGGATATCAATATGGCCCGGCAAAGAGATTTATTAAAGCATCCAAAACGTATTTTGCTGATAGCGGTATCATAACGTCTTTAAACATCCCCTTAAATGAAGGACAACTATTGGAGAACTTTGTAATTGCCGAATTTGAGAAACGGCGAAAACTTGGTTTTATTAAAAGTGACCGTTTTTATTATTACAAAAGTGTTGCAGGCAGGGAAATTGATCTTGTGTTTGAATCCGAAAAAGAACTATACGCAATTGAAATAAAAGCAACCAGTAATCCTTCTAAGCGTGATGTACGAAGTCTCATAGAATTTCGTCGGAACATAAAGCAAAAAGTAAATACATTTTTAATGTATATAGGTGAAGAATACGGCATGATCGATGGTGTTAAAATATTACCGATTGCATCTATTAAATCAGGGTTTTAACCGCACCTCTAATCTAAAATAGAGCCACAAGACTCTATTCCAAGTTCTCCAGAGCATCAGTCAGATCCTATATTACATAAATAAATTACCTAACTATTCCAGTGGAAATAAACGTGACCAAAGTGTGACAAAATTGGTAATATTTGACTACATTTCAGTAAATTTTACTGCACTCAAATCCACCAAAAATCAGAAAGTCTATCATCGATAAATGCTAAATTATCTGCACTTACCGACGATTTCAAATGGCGGGAACGCCTGGGAATCGAACCCAGCTCCCGATTTATCATCAGGACAACGGTTTTGAAGACCGCAGTGGGCACCAGCCTCACACTCATTCCCTTAATTCTATCTATTTTGGTATTTCAACCAACTGATAATCTAACCCATAATTGTTTTTTAATTCTACTGCCCTTTTTTTAGCAATTTTTTGATCAACAAAAGGACCGACTCTCACCGCAAATAATATTTTTTTAGAAGATATTTTTTTAATGGATACAGAATATCCTTTTTTTTTCAATTTATTTTCAAGGTTTATTGCATTTTTCCGAACACTAAATGCACCCACCTGAACCATCCAATTTCCGGATATGGTTGAAATGTCTCCTGCTTCCTCCTTCATTACCACATCACTGACTTTCATTCTTTTGATTGATTCAGGGATATATCCTAAATTATTTTTAAACAGGATTTGTTTAGTATATTTTTTGAAAAATTTATCTACAACAATTTGGGCTGTATCCAATTCTCCCGTAGCATCAAAACTTCGAAGCATTAACCCCATTATCCGGGAAATTTCTGCGGAGTGTGGATAATTAAAAATGAATTTTCTCAAATGTCGGGAAGCTTGACTATACAGTCCCCTGGAATATAAATATTGCCCTATTTTGCTTGAAGCTCCCTCGGCAAATTTAGATGTAGCATGTTTAGTTACAATCTCCTTATAAACCTTGAGAGCAGAGTCACCATCCATGAGAGTCAATCCGGAAAGATACTTTAAACCCGGATCATTAGGATATTTTTTTAATAATACCGGTAATGTTTTTCTAACTTCATCAATCTCTCCCCTTTCAAACTGGTTAAATAAATTGTCCAGTTTTTGTGTATTGCCAAAAGTCAATAAACCGAAAATTAAGAGAAAAGGGAGCATCGTCAGGAAGCTGTTTTCAAGGATTCCTTTATTAATAAATCCACTCCAGATACAATCTGGGGATCAATCTCCTTCGGCAGATTGATTTTATATTTTAATAATTTAATTGTCATGGAATCCATTTGATGTCTTTCCAGCACAACCATTGCATCCTTTACATTTCCTTTTTCTATCATATGATTAACCATCCGTACCAGTGCTTCCTCATTTTCAGGATATTTCTCCACTATGTTCCTGTAAATATTTTCAATTTCCGAATATCGGTTCAAATCAAATAAAAGATTCTCAATTTCCATGTAAATATTCAATTCAGGGTTTGGAGTTAAAGTAACCGTCAGTTTCCATTGTTCCAGCGCTGCATCTTTTTTCCCTTCCTTTTTATAAATCATCCCTAAATAATAGTAAGCCTGAGCAGAATCAGGTGAAATATTTATTGCTTTTTTTAATTCTGATTCTGCTGCGGATAAATCACCAGAATCCATTTTTTCCATCCCTGCATATACGTGATATTTTCCAAGATCTTGGGCTTTTCCTTTTCCGACTATTTTCTCCAATAACCGATTCCAATGTTCAGCCTGCTGCCAATCATTTTCTTTTTCGGCAAGGCCAAGCATTAACTCCACTGCCCATTTATTCCTGCGTTCATATTTCAGGATTATTTCACCTTCCCGTTTCGCCAATTCGATCATCCCTATTGCTCTGTAATCCTCTGCCAATGCTTTGTGAATATCAACGATCATTGATTTGGATAATCCGGGTCTCACTGTAAGTGATTGATGAATTTTAACTGCCTGTTCCGGAAAATCTTCCCGAATAGTATTGCCTAAAAGGAGATAAGCTTCTACATGATCGGAATCTTTTTTAACAACCTGCCTCAACAATGATACAGCATGATGCTTATCATCTTTTACAAGACAGTGAAGGGCTTCAGTAAAAAGGTGTTCCGGGTTTTTTGACTTTCTGAATTTCCGTTTAAAAAACGAAAATCCTGCGATCCCAATAAAAAAATATTCGGGGATTAGGTTGGCTGAAATTAACAATCTGACTACTCGTCGTTTTCAGTGTCATAAATATCCTGATCGATTGCAACATTTCTTAAATCATTCAGCTCATTTGTTATGGATTTGTTTTTTTGTTTGAGAGATCGTAATTCTGATTTTGCGGAAATGAGAGTGACAACTGTCAAGCCGTATCCGATTAAAATACCGATTGCCGCAGAAACCAGGATCAATACAGCCACCTTGGTTTCCTCAAAAGTGCGAAAAAGTAGGTTTACTGAAACCGTGTCTGTATTTTCTACAAGAATCAATAATAGGCTAAAAATGATTATGAGTCCGAAAAATATTTTAATCAGTTTCATGATTGAGTATTAAAATTGTGAACAATTTGTCCCTTGAGGCTTATACCTGAAGTATCCAGAATCTGTACGGGTACTGATCCTTTTATTTCAGCATTTTCTTTAGGAAATATCACCCATTTATTTGAATCTGTCCGTCCTGCCCAATGAGTAGAAGATTTTTTACTTTCTTTTTCAATGAGCACTGATTGAACTGACCCGATAATTTTTTTATTATTAGCTAAACTATGTTCTTTTTGCAACTGAATTAACCGTTCAAGACGATCCTGCTTTATTTTTTCGGAAATTTGATCCTGATACTCAATTGCTTTTGTAAAGGGTCTGGAAGAATATTTAAAAGTAAATGCAGAATCAAACCGGACAATTTTCATTACATCCAGAGTCTCCTGAAAATCTGCTTCAGTTTCTCCCGGAAACCCAACAATAATATCAGTTGATATTCCAATGTGGGGAATTTTCTCTCTCATCATGTCAACCTGACGTAGAAAATGATCTTTTGTGTACGTTCGATTCATCCGTTTTAAAATTCTATCGGAACCAGATTGGATTGGGAAATGGATTGAATTACAAATAGTGTCATGAGATTCCATTACCTCTAATAATTCTTCCGTTACATCCTGGGGATGTGGTGACGTGTACCGGATTCTCTGAACTCCATCAACTTCTGCGACCGCTTCTAATAACTGTGGAAATCGAATTAATTCATATTGATAAGAATTGACATTTTGACCCAATAATGTAATTTCTACAAACCCATCAGACACTGCCTGGGATACTTCAACAATGATACTGTGAATACTCCGGCTTCGTTCTCTTCCTCTGGTGAAAGGAACAATACAAAATGTGCAAAATTTATCACATCCCCGCATAATGGACACCCACGCATTGATACCTTGTTTTCTACTGGGAAATAAATCATCATAAACTTCAAAGCGGGATAATTTTGTATCCACAATATGATTTTTCTTCTCATTCCGTCTTAAATAATCCGGAAGTTTCCTGTACGCATCTGGACCTAAAATTATATCCACATATGGCTTATTTACTAATAATTCCTCCTTCAAATTCTGAGCCATACATCCAAGAACACCAATGATTACTCCGGGATTTTCTCGTTTTACTTTATTGAAAATTCCCAAGCGGGAATGAACCTTGTGTTCTGCATGGTCCCTGATCGCACAAGTATTTACAAAGATAGCGTCTGCCTTGTTCATCTCCCCAGTAGGTGAATATCCTTCCAGATGGAGAATTCCTTCTAAAAGTTCGGAATCAGCTACATTCATCTGACATCCATAGGTTTCCATATAATAGGTTTTATTCATTATTTAAAAAAGGTTAATGACTCTCAGCCGGTTTAACCCCGGAAAAAATAATTGAGGGGATTTTGAGGTGTTCCGTTATAGATAACTTCGTAATGTAAATGAGGAGCGGTTGATCTTCCACTGTTACCGGTTGCTCCGATAACTTCACCCCTGAAAATAGATTGACCTTTTTTAACATTTATTTTTGATAAATGTAAATATTTCGTTTCGTATCCATACCCATGATTAATTATGACATATTTCCCGAAGCCTCCCCGGTAGCCTGTGCGTTTTATGATTCCATCAGCAGGTGAACGTATTGGTGCTCCTCGAAATACAGAAAAATCCTGTCCATGATGAAATCTTCGGATTCCGTCAAAGGGATCTTTTCGGTATCCAAAACCAGAATTTAAATATCCTTCTGTAACTGGTTGTATTGACGGTATATGAGTTAATTTATCCTTGTTTTCTAAAATCTTTTTGTGAATATCATAAAAACTATTCAACTCTAATTTAACTTTTCTTGCCAACGCATCGATATTTATTTCAAGGTTGGATACTTCCGGATTGATTTCTTGTCCGGGAAGATAAATATCAAAATTTTCGCTTAATCGAACTCCACCAATACCTACTTCCCGTATGTCATTGTCAATTAGTGGTAACCCGGAAAATCTCCTTAATTCTGTGTCTTGCTTTTCCAATTCTGCAATTTTATTATTCAATATCTCTAATTGCGAATTTAAACTGTTCAGTGTGGTGGTTACATTAACATAGTTTGAACGAATTCTATTGAGTTTAAACCGATAAAAATATCCCGTGAGTGTGTCCGCTGTCAGAAATAGCAGTATTCCCAATAGACATACGCATGAACAAATTATTGCTGAAATTTTCTGATAAGAGACATGCCATTGGCGGATTTTATTTATTCCTTCAGTTTGAAGAATGATTGATTTTGTGTGTTTTTTCATTAAATTATATTCTGAAATATCCTACGATTTTACAAGGAGATTAAGTTATATACAATTAATATTGAACTTAAATAATCGAGCGTCAAATAATATAATTATCGGATTGATTGTCTATTTATAAAGCACTGAATTTGGAAATAATTATTGATCTGACGATTGTTCATCCTTTATTTCCGACTTTGGGGGATCCTCAACCTTTTCCTCCACGACATCATCAACAGTTGCAATATCCGAATCATCCAATTTGTATTCATTCTTTACCCTCTGGATATCCTCTTTTTTCTCTTCAATCAATGATTGAATCCTGTCAACTTTTTGAACCATGTCAAAAAATTCCGAATTCCCGGTAAAATTTACCATATTTTCTTCCTTGGCATGGTCACACACAAATTTTCCCAATTGTTCATACAATTTTCCTAAATCCCGCTCATGTTGGTGGACTTCTAATTTTATTTTACTGATGCGGGTTACTTCTTCTGTTTTTGCAACAGCAATTTTTCCCACTTCCTCTGCTTTTTCAACAGCGACAGTTGTCCATTCTTTTACGGTTTCTTTTAAATCGTCAAAAAGTTTTGACATGAATATTATTATTTTTCAAGTTTAATTAATGTTTTTAAGTATTATTTTTCGTTCTTTACTATGGTTCAATACTCATATTTAGTAATGAATCTGTTGTAAAATTACGATTTCTTCCAACTCTTTTAATGCGGCAAAAGTTTCAGTTGAAACTTCATTATCAACCCGAATAGCACCCAAGGCAAATCCATCTTTTTTCCTGCTCAATAAATATACACTGATATTCACACCGCATTCACCCAAAATTGTTCCAACTTTTCCCACAACTCCCGGTACATCTTTATTTTTTATGAACAAAATTGTACCTCTAGGCTCTATATCCAAATCATAACCCAGAAAATGGGTAAAAGCAATCCGGTTTTCATCGAATACCGTTCCGTGAATTGTTGTGGATTTATCACCCTTGGATACCGTTGTCCTGATTAGGTTGGCATATCCTCCGGAATCAGAAGATTCTGCTTTTTCAACCGTAATTCCAAGTTCTTTCGCTATGGCTTCTGCATTTATAAAATTTAAACGTTCACTGACTCTTTTTGATAAAAACCCTTTCAAAAATGATAAGGTCAAAGGATTAGGATCCTTTATATCGCCAGCACATTCCACTTTAATAGATGAAACCGCTCCTTCGATAAAATGTCCATGAGTGGTTCCAAGTTTTTCCGCTAATCCGAGAAATGGAGTCAACTCAGATAAATTCCCAAAATCCGATATGGGGATATTTAATGCTCCTGTTAATTTTTTATCGTTTAGGTAATCTCTTACAGATTCGCAAACAGCAATGGAAACGCCTTCTTTTGCTTCCTGTGTGGAGGCTCCTAAATGAGGAGTTAAAATTACATGTTTCGTTTTGATCAAAGAATGATCGGGATTTAACGGTTCACTGGAATAGACATCCAATGCAGCACTGCCAATGATATCTTCATTTAATGCAGTAACCAGATCATTTTCATTAATGATCCCGCCTCTGGCAACATTTATGATTACTGCTGTTGTTTTCATCATCTTTAAACGGTTTAGATCAAACAGATTCCGAGTTTTATCATTGATAGGTAAATGGAGCGTAATAAAATCAGAATCCCGTGTTAACGTATCCAGATCAACAAGGGTAACTTCATCTTTATTAAGCATATCTTGGGTCAAAAACGGATCATAACCAAGAATATTCATTTGAAAAGATTTACACCGTTGAATGACTTCACGACCGATTTTTCCAATCCCGACGATTCCCAAAGTTTTTCTTCGCAACTCAATTCCTACAAGAGCATGACGATTCCATTCACCCTTTTTTAATCCTGAATGACCCTGGGGGATATTCCGAGCTGCAGCTAACATCATCCCGATTGTATGTTCCGCCGCAGAAATTGTATTCACTTCCGGCGTATTTACAACAACAACTCCCTTCCGTGTTGCAGCAGGAATATTGATGTTATCAACTCCCACCCCTGCCCTGCCGATTATCTGGAGATTCTTAGCTTCTTCAAGTAATTCCTCCGTTACTTTTGTCCCGCTCCTGACCACCCAGCCGGACGCATCAGACACATGGGTTTTTAACTCTTCTTCAGTCCATTCCGGAAGATAATCAACGTGTAGATTCGCTTTTTTTAACAGGTCTAATCCTGATTCAGAAACAGGATCGGAGATCAACACTTTCATGTATTATTTTCTGCTAAAAGATTTAATGCGGACCCGGCTTTGAACCAATTTATTTGAGTCTCATTGTAACTGTGATTACATAATATCTGATCTTCAGAATCATCTGAATGCTTCACTAAAATTGTTATTGATCTCCCGGGTGAAAATTGGTTTAAATCAATCAGATCAAATTCATCTTTTTCCTGAATCAGGTCGTAATCCGATTTTTTAGCAAATGTAAGAGCAAGCATCCCCTGTTTTTTTAAATTTGTTTCGTGAATCCGTGCGAATGATTTCACTAATATTACTCTTACGCCTAAGTGTCTTGGTTCCATTGCCGCATGTTCCCTGGAAGACCCTTCACCATAATTTTCGTCTCCTACCACAACTGTACTTATTCCGGATTGTTTATACTGACGCTGAACGTCAGGAACAGGTGAATATTCACCGGTAAATTGGTTGAGGACAGAATTAGTTTTTTCATTAAAAATATTGATAGCACCGATAAAACAATTATTTGAAATATTATCTAAATGTCCCCTGAATCTCAACCATGGACCCGCCATGGAAATATGATCGGTAGTGCATTTTCCTTTCGCTTTAATCAATAATTTCAGGCTAGTTAGATTTTCACCATTCCAGGGGTTGAAAGGAATCAATAATTGTAATCTTTCCGACTGTGGATCAATTTGTATAATATCTTCTTTTCCATTCTCAGATGGAGGTTGAAATCCATTATCTTCCACCGCAAAACCCTGGTGAGGAAAATCTATTCCCTGCGGTTCATCCAAATAAACTTCTTCACCGTCTTCATTCATTAATGGGTCAGTCAAAGGATTAAAACCCAGATCACCTGCAATGGACATTGCTGTGACTATTTCCGGTGAAGCAACAAATCCGTGTGTATTTGGATTACCGTCATTTCTTTTAGCAAAATTCCGATTGAAAGAAGTAAGGATGGAATTTTTTTCTTGTTTATCTGCTCCTTCACGATTCCACTGTCCGATACAAGGACCGCATGCATTCGCTAAAACAACCCCTCCTATTTTTTGGAATACGTCCAGATATCCATCTCGTTCCACGGTATATCTAATCTGTTCAGAGCCGGGTGTAACGGTAAATTGTGATTTTACGGATAAATTGTTATCAATGGCTTGTTGTGCAATGGACGCCGCCCTTGTGATATCTTCATAAGAGGAATTTGTACAGGATCCTATTAAACCTACACTGAGTTTTTGAGGCCAGCCATTTTCTTTTACTGCATCTCTAAATTCAGAAATAGGTGTAGCCAGATCAGGAGTAAAAGGACCATTAATATGAGGTTGTAATTCAGATAAATTAATGGTAATAACTTTGTCAAAATATTGTTCTGGCTGTTCATAACATTCTGAATCTCCTTTGAGTTCAACAGAGTGTGAATCAGCCAGCTCTGCAACCTGAGATCTTCCTGTACCTTGTAAATATTCACTCATTTTATCATCATAACCAAACACGGAAGTTGTAGCACCAATTTCTGCGCCCATATTACAAATCGTTCCTTTTCCGGTACATGAAATTGAATCTGCTCCCGTTCCGAAATATTCCATTATGGCTCCCGTTCCACCCTTCACAGTCAATATTCCAGCTAATTTCAAGATGACATCCTTGGCGGAGGTCCACCCGTTTAATTCCCCTTCCAGTTTTACGCCAATCAATTTTGGGAACCGCAATTCCCACGGCATCCCAGCCATTACATCCACTGCATCTGCGCCACCCACACCGATGGCAATCATCCCTAATCCACCGGCATTCACTGAGTGAGAATCCGTCCCCACCATCATTCCGCCGGGAAATGCATAATTTTCCAAAATAACCTGATGAATAATTCCTGCACCGGGTTTCCAAAATCCAAGCCCATATTTGTTTGATGCAGATTCTAAAAAATCATATACTTCACTATTCTCATTTTGAGCGGTGGATAAATCTTTGTCCGCACCAGATTGTGCCTGAATTAAATGATCACAATGGACTGTGGATGGTACCGCAACCTTTTCTTTTCCTGCCATCATGAATTGCAATAATGCCATTTGTGCTGTGGCATCCTGCAATCCAGCCCGATCAGGAGAGAAAAACACATAATCCTTTCCCCTGGTAAATTCGGTATGAGTTTTAATTTCCGATAAATGGGAATACAATATTTTTTCTGTCAAAGTCAAAGGTCTTTTTAGAAGACTTCTGATTTGATTCAATTTGGTTTCATATTGGGCATAAAATCCCTTAATCATTTCTAAATCAAACATATTGTTTTCCCGATGGTATTAATATATAAATAATGGTATTTATTGAGCTTAGAAACTTAATTTTATTTTGAATATAAATCCAATCTCAATAATATCAATCATCCCTAAATTTAACACTTATGTATTGCCTATTTTTAATTTTTAGTTTTTTATTAATTAATTCTTCTTTGGAAGCGAAGACTTCATGGTCAATCATACATTCTTCTCCACACATGGTAAAATTAAAAGTAGTATCAAAAGGAAATTATTCCCGGGAAATTGAACCGTTTTATTGCCTAATGGGACTTCCTGATTCTCAAATTCCGGAGGTTGAATTTACCTATTCTATTCCAATCATTCTGAATGATGCTCCCGGTTCCTCTTTTCCTGTGGGTGTATACTGGCTCCAATTTCAACTTCTAAAAGGATTACATACTGGAACTCTGGTTACTTCACCTTTCAGTTCTGCAGGAATAGCTTATGAAGAAGTTATTGTCACCATTCATATCTCAGGAAATATTTATACCCCTGAAAGTAGCATATCGTCACGAATAATATCCTTTTTGAGCACTCGTGTTATCAATTGGGAATTTGCAAAACATTGGATTAAACCCATGCAGGGATTACAAGCAAAAATTCTGGATATCCCATCATATACAGTTAATGTTGTTCCTGAAAATACTGATTACATCATTATTGGAGCTGCTGAATATGAAACGAATTTGATACCTCTTATTAACCTAAGAATAAGTTCTTTTGATGATCCCCTTAATACAATTTTTGTTTCTACCGATTCCATTTTTAAACACTATAGTAATGATATAGTCAATCCATTTGCTATTAAATCATTTTTTGAAGATGCCCTGAATATTACTATGGAGGGTGCTGATTTTGGATTATTAGTTGGGGATGTCCCTGAAATGCCGACACTTTATGAAGGTGAATATGCTTCTGACGATTTATTTGTGACCTTTAATGGAGGGATTCCTGAAATTGCTTTAGGTAGATTTCCTGCAAAATCATCCGGAGATGTTCAGACATTTGTAGAAAAGATCATTCAATATGAAACAGACCCTGAATACGGATTGTGGAGACAGAGGATTACTCTGGTGGCTGATGATGAATCACGTCCCTTGGTAAATGACACATCGCATACTTCTCATTCAGAAGAATTAGACCAAATTATTCCACCTCAATTCGATGTTGAAAAAATTTATCTCATGGAATATCCTGAATCCAACGATGCATCGTTATACGGAGTTACAAAACCGGAAGCAACTGCAGAACTGTTTCATTGGTTGAATCAGGGGACTGCAATCATCAATTATATAGGTCACGGTTCATATTACAAATGGGCTCAGGAAGGAATCCTTGATAAAAACCGTGGTGATTTATCATCTATCGAAACCGGAAATAAATTACCGCTATGGATTGCAGGAACCTGTTCATGGGGTGAATTTGATAATCCTGAAAGTGATGCATTTTCTGAAGATATAATCCGACTGGATGGAAATGGCGCTATTGCTATAATCACCACATCACGAAGCGTTTATGAAGGTCCAAATTGGATCTTATTGAAAACCTTATATGAAACATTATTCCCGAATAATGAAATCAGTGAAGAACCCATAGGGACCATTTTACAAAGTATTAAAACAGGGTCCATAACAGGAAAAGTTTTTCACCTGTTTGGTGATCCCGCTATTAAAATTCAATTTCCATCAGAATCTTTTGATCTTACTCTATCTGAACCATTGGAGATTTTATCACCTGAAACCGTATCAGCACAGCAAACTTTTTCATCAAATGGTGGTACAGGATTTCTAATTGTAAGGGAATCAAACAGAGTTGTGGACAGAGAATATTCGTTTGTTTCAAATACGGGTCTTGTCACTTCTTCAATATACTATTCAATTCCGGGATCCATATTGTCTTTTGGTGAAATAGCTTTTCCAGGAAATCAAGTAAGCGGGAATTTTTGGATCCCCATGGATATAACCGGTTCTAAAATAGATGTAAAACTGTACATCCTGACTGAAGATTTTCCCCGGTTAGAAGCTCTTGGATATAAAGATGGAATAGAGGTTATTACTGAATCCCAAACGGATGATTTTACCGGACCGGAAATTACGTTTTTCACCTCTGAAAATCGAGAAGTTGGATACGGAGATCATGTGGAACAAAACTCTATTCTTATACTCAATTTTTCTGACTTGTCCGGAATCAATCTTACCGGAGAACAGGGACATGAAATTCAATTGACAATATTTAATACCGGTGAAACTATCATGTTAACAAACCAATTTATTTACAATTCAAATGACATAACATCCGGAACTGTTCCGCTGGATATGTCTGATTTCATCTTCCCTTTTCATGTGAATATCCAATGTTGGGATAATGCCAATAATTCTACAAATAAAGATATTCTCCTTAATTCCTTTTCAGGTACAGGACAGAAATTATTTAATGTCTATAACTTCCCAAATCCATTTAAAAAGGATACTCAATTCACATTTGAGATCATTGAATCAGCGCAGGTATCCATTAGTATTTATACTTTAGACGGTACTAAGATAAAAGAAATTCCTTCTCAATACTATCCCGGAGGATATCACCATGTGTATTGGAACGGAAAAGACGCATACGGAATGGAATTATCCAACGGAGTGTATATTTACCGCATCTCAGCAAAAGGAAATGATGAAACCATCACCAAATTCAACCGGCTTGCCATTTTTAAATAATCAGGAAAATTTTCCCAGGATCATTCTTGCTTCCGGTTCTCCCAGAAGAAAAAGTCTCTTGGAACAGATGGGAATCACATTTGATGTAATCCCAAGTTCAATACAAGAAGATTTGTCTCGTAGATTAAATCCACAAAAATTTGTGGAATATTATGCGGATGAAAAAGCAAAGAATGTCAGTCGTAAAAATCCGAATTCTTTAGTGATAGGTGCCGATACTGTCGTTGTTTTCAATGATTCCATTTTAGGAAAACCCTCTACCGTTGATGAAGCATTTTCCATGCTTTCCCTTCTTTCCGGAAACACGCACTCAGTTTTTACCGGTGTTTCATTACAATGGTTACAAAAATCAATTTCCCACACATTTCACTCAAAAACGGATGTTACAATTAAAATAATATCAAAAGAGGAAATTGAATTTTACATTGAAAATCACGCACCATTTGACAAAGCAGGTTCATACGGAATTCAGGATTGGTTTTCCGTCTGTGTTAAAAAAATTAACGGGTGTTATTTTAATGTAATGGGACTTCCATTGAATAAACTCTATACAGAACTAAAGAACGTAATTCAAATAAGATAGACCGGAAATTATAAGTTTTTTCTTTGCCCTTAGAATTAAGCTTCAAATTTTACTGATACCAACTTAGAAACACCTTTCTGCTCCATGGTAACGCCATAGAGAAAGTTCGCCGCTTCCATGGTGAGTTTATTATGGGTAACAACAATAAACTGGGTTTCATCGCTGAATTGTTTTAATACACGGGTAAATTTGCGAATATTCACATCATCAAGAGGGGCATCCACTTCATCAAGAATACAAAAAGGACTGGGTTTATACTGGTAGATGGCAAACAATAACGCAATGGCAGTTAAAGATTTTTCTCCGGCGCTTAACATCCGCAGATTTTGATTCCGTTTCCCCGGCGGTTGGGTTCTGATGGCAATGTCTGCTTCCAATGGATCCGGGTCTCCGATGAGTTCCAGTCTTCCTTCTCCTCCTTCAAAAAAGAGAGTGAATAATTTCGAAAAATTAATGTTGATCTGCTCAAAGGTATTCAGAAATTTCTCCCGGGCAATTTTATCAATTTTCTGAATAGTTTCCCTCAGATTCTCCTCCGATTGAATAATATCAGAACGCTGAACATTCAATAATTTTAATCGGTTCATTTCTTCATCATAATCCGATTGGACAGCCATATTAACCGCACCGATATTTTCAATACCTCGATGGGTTTTTTGTATGGATTCCTGAAATTCCAATTCTGTCATATTAACATCTAAATACTCAGGAATTTCCGCATTGTATAAATCTCTTAACCGGTTGGTAATTAAAAGTGCCTTCTGTTCATTTTCCATGAGTTTCTGCTCCGCTTCTTTCATCTCTTCCAACAGCAATTCTCTGGACTTTTGTTCCGTTCGGATTTGATTTTGTAATGTTTCCGTATCCTGAAACGTATTATCTTTTACAAGAATTTTTAAATCCAATTTGGATTTTAAACCGGAAATATTTCCTTCTGTTTTTTCAACGGAAAATGTACCCTTTTCAATGTCAGAGACAAGACCTTCAACTTTTTCATTCAATTCCAGTATTTCATTTTCTATTTCTGAATGACGCAACTTTATTTCATTGATTGATTTTTTTGATGTATCTATTCTCAGTTTTAATTGTGCTCTGTTATTTTCAAGATTCAATACATCAATGTGCAAAGATTGAACTTCCTCGTATGAGCTGTCCCGATTGACTCGAATTTCTGACAGTTTTTCTTCGGATTGAGTTAATTGAAGTGAGATTTTTTCGATCACCTTTTCATTTTTTATTAAATCAGTTTTTGTTTTTTCTCCCGATTCCTTTAACCCGGTGATGAGTGTCTTTAAATTCTGGCCCTTTGTTTTTTGGCTCAGTATCCTGTCTTCAGTCCTTTCTTTTTGATATCTGTTTTGGCGTAATTCTCCTTCCAGTTGGGATTGTATATCCATTATCTTCCGAAGGTCATTTTTTTCATCCGATAAATCATTTTCAATGTTGGAAATATTATTTATAATCGATTCCTTTTTTTCGTCCAGGGAAACCGCATTTTTTTCCATTTTTGTAATTTGTTTTTTCAACTCCTCCAGTCTGTCTTTGCGTCCCAGTTGAACCAGATTGGTTTCCAAATCCTGATATTTGATAATTCCACGGGAGGAAACATGTCCTTCTAAATCTACGCAGTTCCAATTATCCAGGATGGAAGGATCCATTAAATCAATTTTCTCGACCAATAGATAATCTCCAAAAAAGATATTTAGCATACCGGATAATTCTTTTGAACAACGGACAAAATCGGAGACTCTTCCCAGAATAGCAGGATTTTTAGGAAGAGATGCTTTTTTCTTCTGAGGTTTTGGAATACTGTCCAATGGGATAAAACTTATATTCCCCAGTTTTCTTTCTTTGAGTTGTTGGATGATTTGAAAAACAGATTTTCGTTTTTTAATAATGAGACAATTCCCCAATTCACCTAAAATAGAATTCACAGAAGCAGTATATTTTTTATCAACCTTTATCAAATCAACAACTACCCCTGATACTTCCGGAAAATGTTTTTTGTGTTCCAATATATGACGTGTTCCATCAGGAAATCCTTCATTACTTAAAATGATGGATTGATAAAAATTCCGTTGAGATCTCAGGCTTTTTAATTCACCCTGCATTTCATGAATCTCTTTATTTACAGAATTTACCTCATTATTCAGCTTTTTAAATTCAGACTCTAATGCCGTTTTCTTTAATTCTGATTTTACTTTTTGGTTTTCGTTTTTTGAAATATTTTTTGATTCAGACCGCAATTTTTTATCAAGTTGGGACAGTGTTTTATCCAATTCCTTTAATTCTATTTTTATTTCGTCCACAAGTCCGGATTTTTCATGAATCAGCAATTCGGTTTTTTGATTCTGTCTGTCAATATCCGATTTTTCCTTTTGAGCTTTCCACCGTTTCTCCTGATATAATTCAACCTCTTTTTGCACTTTTCCATATGCGTAATTGAGTTGGTCAAATGATTCCTTTTTCACTTTATGTTGCTCGACTGCTGTGGATATTTCCGGGGTCAGTTTATTTATTTCTGATTGAGATTCAGTCAATTCCTTTTTAAAATTCTCCTCCTTTTTAGAATTTGTTCTTTTCTCGCCGGATAAACGATCAATTTGATTCCGGGCTGAAAGGGATTGTTCATTCCATATCAGAATGTGTTGTTTTATTTCATTTCTCTTCTTTCTCAATTCATCTAACTTGACTTGGAAATCTTCTGCTTCTTTTGATTGCTCTTTAAATAATTCTCGTAGTCGAGTCAATTCCCTTTCATTCAACTCTTCCTGCGTGGATTTAGATTCACGTTTCTGAGTAACATTTTGCACTTTTTCCTTTAATGGAGCGGATTCATCTTTTAATTCCCCGATTTGAATATATCCTAAACTGATTTCATGGTTTTTCAAATTTTCCTGAAGTTTTTCATATCGTTTAAATCGTTTTAACTGAAGATTCAGGTGCTTCATTTTTTCTTCAACCTCTTGAATGATATCACCCACCCGTTCTAAATCCTGTTTTACCATTTCAAATTTTCGTAAAGAGTATTTTCTCTGAAGTTTATATTTGTTGATTCCCGCCGCTTCTTCAAACATTCTAAATCGGTCATTCCCAGACTCCGAGAGAATTTGTTCTATCATTTTCAACTCAATGACAGAATAAGAGTCTGATCCCATGCCTGTATCAATAAACAATTCATAAATGTCCTTCAATCTGCAGGGATTTCTATTCATGAAATATTCACTCTCTCCGTTACGATATACCCGCCTGGAAATCTCAATATCATTGTATTCAACCGGCAGTCTTCCCTTGTTATTATGAACGGTCAGAGACACTTCGCACACTCCCAGAGGTTTTAAACCTTTCGCTCCATTAAAGATAACTTCCTCCATTTTATTACTTCGTAAAACTGAATATTTTTGTTCACCCAGCACCCACCGAATGGCATCCACAATATTTGTTTTTCCACAGCCGTTTGGACCTACAACTGCTGTGATTCCCTCTCCGAACCGAAGGTCTTCTTTTTTTGCAAATGATTTAAATCCGTGAATTTTTAGGTCAGATATATACATTGATGTTTTCCTGTATTAATGTTGAATTGATTACCCCGGAGGCCAACTCATTCTCCTCCCTCCCAGCAAATGAAGATGAATATGAAACACAGTTTGACCTGCCTCCCTATTACAATTAAAAACCGTCCGATATCCTCTTTCATGGATTCCTTCCTTTTCTGCGATTTGAGAGGCGGTTATTTGCATTGCGCCCAAAAGTTTATTGTGACTTTGCTTTACATCATTCAAGGTTTCAATATGCGCCCTTGGAACGATAAGAATGTGTGTAGGTGCTTGTGGATTTATATCCCGGAATGCGATTACATTTTCATCTTCATAAACAAAATCAGTTGGAATTTCTCCATTGACTATTTTACAAAAAAGACAGTCAGTCATATAATTTGGAATTTAGATAATATTCGTTCAAGGATGTCAATGCATAAATTCCGGCAGTTTCCGATCTTAATCTCCGGTTTCCAAGTGATACTCTGGATATTCCTGATCGATTCATTAAATTGAGTTCTTTTTCAGAATAATCTCCTTCAGGTCCGATTAATACGCAAGATACAGATTCTGTATTTTTATATAAATAATGGCTAAATGACTGTGTTCCCATCTGATGAGTTGCAACAATTTTTTCCTTATTCCGAGTGATAAAATTATCAAGACTTGAGTACTCTTCAATGCTCGGAAATTTAGTTCTTCCACATTGTTTTGAGGCATTTAAAATAATTTTTTCTAACCTTGAAGTTTGAATGTGTTGTTTACCGCATCTGTCCATTCGTATAAATGAGATCTTATTCACACCCAATTCTGTTGCTTTTTCAACAAGAAATTCTATCTTGTTTTTTTTCAATACCGCAACAGCTAAATGTAAATACCAGTGATTTTCTCCTTCACCTGAAAATGTTTCATGAATCCTACCTTTTGCACATCCATTAAGTGACGTAATCTCGCCTGTATAAGCCGTTCCTTTTCCGTCAATCAACCATATTTTGTGACCGGGTTTGAGTCTCAATACATGTTTTGCATGGTGAGATTCATCAGCGGACAGGGAAAATGTGTCATCGGTTACTTGAAAAGGATTTACGTGGAGGAATATTTTATCAGTCATCTATTTTTATAGAAAAATCCAGTTGTAAAACTCCCCCGTTATAGTTATCACGACCATCCGCTTCTTTTGATAGTGGAAAAAAATCATATCCAAAAATAATCGACATGAAAGAATGAGGTGGAACAAAAAATTTAATCCCACCGGAAAATTGAATTCCATAAGCCACTTGAGTTTCCGGTTTTTTCCATCGATCAATAAATCCTTTGATTGATTCATCCCCGTCAAACACAAAAAGAGGTCCGGTTTTCACTTGGATAAATGGGTAAAAATTATTTGCAATCCTTCCTTGAAATGGATAATGTTGAATCCCGAAAGAAACTGGAAACATTATCAAACTTTTCTGATTTCTTTGTCGTTGATATCCATAATTATTTGTTGGCATATCTCCAATACCGGTGATGATATAAAGACGTCCATCAATTCCCCAATATGTTTTTTCATTTAATTGGAATAACTTTTGGATTGTCATTCCCCATCCGTGTGATCCTGTGGTAAAGCCAACATTAGTTAATTTTTTCTGGCAGAATGAAAAAGAGATAAATAGGGAAACGCAGAAAATAAAAGAAAGTATGTGGTGCTTAATTTTCAAAATATAAATCTATTTTCAGGTCGGGAATTTATCAAATAGTACGACAGACACCTATGGTTTTTCGTTCAATAAAACGACTTTACCGACCGGTCCGGATGTTTCAATATATTTGTGGGCATTCCTGACCTCCTCCACGGGTAAAATTCGGTCTATGACTGGATGAATGACGTTCTCATTTATGAGAGATAACATTTCGTCAAAAGTTTGAATATCACTCATGGTGGAACCTAGTATGGTCTGCTGTTTCATAAATAGGTGTCTTAAATCAATGGAAACATCAAATCCTGTTGTGGCTCCGCAGGTGACCAATCTTCCTCCTGTAGCAAGCATCCTTTTTGAGATATTCCATGTTTTAGATCCCACATGTTCAAAAACAACATCAATTCCTCTGCTTCCAACACTTTTTTTTACCATTAATCCAATATCAGACTTTTTATAATTCCATGCTTTTTCTGCTCCCAACTTTTTAGCTAAATTTACTTTTTCATCCGTTCCTGCTGAAGCGTACACGTCACATCCAAAATATCGTGCAATCTGGATTGCCATACTGCCTACACCGGAACCCGCTCCCCACACAAAAACGGTTTCTCCCGGTTTGATCTTGGCTCGTTTAACCAGCATAGCATAGGCAGTTTGGGCAGACAGTGAAAATGCAGCAGCGTCAGGAAAAGACAGATGATCTGGTTTTTTCCTCAATTGGCAAGATTTCACCTTTAAAAAATCACACTGGGTTCCATTCATCGTTTCGCCTAAAATTCCCATTTCAGGGCAATAATTTTCTCTCCCATTTCGGCAATGATTACAGGTACCGCAAAACATTAAGGGCTGGATAATGACTTCATCACCGGGAGAATATTCTGATACTTTTTCCCCACAGGTTTCTACAATACCGGAACCGTCACTTCCTAAAATGAGGGGTAATGGAACTCCGGGAATTCCATACCTTACCCAGATATCCAAGTGATTGATGGATGACGCCACCATCCGAACAAGAATATCATCACCAGATTTATTGAGTCGGGGCTTCCGAACCGATTCCCATTTCAGTTCGGAAATATCTCCATGATTATGGATTCGAACCGCTTTCAATTATCTCGATTAAATAAAAGATTATCTATACTGTATTTTCCGGGTCCCATACAAACAATTGCCATGAATGCGGAAAAATATACCAAAGCAGATTCAGGACTTCCGGTGGTTGTGATATGATGCAATGCTGCTATAAACATTGTACAGGCAACCATCAGTGCTGCCGGTCGAGTCAATAAACCTATTAAAACCAGCACTGCGCAAATAGATTCTGAAAATGCTGCAAGAAAACCAAAAAACGGATTGGCAAAATCAAGGAATCCAAAAAAATATTTGGTAATAGTACTGCCAAGCCAATCCCATTTACTTGGGTCGGTGATCTTTCCCAATCCATGATTTGTAAAAAGAAAATATCCAGTTAACAAACGCAGAATGAGCAGACCGCAATTTGTACAACTACATTTTCCAACAAAACAATTTAATATTTTATTCATTTTTGTCCTCATTTATATCTTCAAATTCAGCATCACTGATATTCAGATTTTTATATTCAGGGTTTTTTTGACGGTCTCGAGACCCGATTTTTTGATTGGTTGATTCCGGAAGAAAAATAGAACGGACTAATTTATAGAGAACATAACCTCCTATAACCAAGAGAAAAAACCGAAACATGATTAACGGTCTATGATAGGATTGAAAAATTTAGTCCCGGAAACAGGTTCTCTTATGTACTTAATGACTTCCTCTAAATCAGCATTGTTATGGACAAAATCTATATTATTCGTATTGATGATTATTAATGGAGTTTCCTGATATTTGAAAAAATACTCAGTGTACACCTGACTTAACGCATCCAGATATTCGAAGGACATATTTGATTCAAAATCCCTGCCCCTGCGGGAAATATTCCTCATCAGAGTTTGCGTATCCGCCTGCAGGTAAATTACCATATCCGGTTTCAGAACATTTCTTTCTAACAAATTTGCAACAGTATCGTAGAGCGAAAGCTCTTTATCATCCAAATTAAGGGATGCAAATAAACGGTCTTTCACAAACATATAATCGGTGATCAAAAGGTTGTGAAACATATCCACCTGCCTGAGATCCTGCTGTTGCCTGTATCGGTTCATGAGAAAGAATAATTGTGTCTGAAATGCAAAGCGTTCCGGATCATTATAAAAATCTTCCAGAAATGGATTATTCTCATATTCTTCAAGCACCATTTTTGCACCTAATTTTTTACCCAACAATTTAACAAGACTCGTTTTTCCCACACCTATGGGTCCTTCAACTGCAAGATAATATAAATTTCTCATGCTCTGGACTCCAAATTGTGTTTGGTAACGATGGATGTATCGGTGCAGATATGCAGTAAGTTCTCAACACTTACGTTAAGTCCCGGTATGATAAAACCTGGGGCTAATTCATGAAAAGGGACCAATACAAATTTCCGAATGGGTAATCGAGGATGTGGAATAGTTAACGTTTTTGTCTCCAGAACTGATTCACCATGACATAAAATATCTATATCAAGAGAACGGGGGATATTTTTTTTCCTTTTCTTAGGACGTCCCATCATATGTTCGATTTGACATGTGCGGTCAAATAAATCAAATGGATTTAAGGATGTATAAAATTCCACAACAGTATTTAAATATTCCGGTTGTTCTTTTTCGCCTAAATAAGGGGATTCATAATAAGATGCGCTTTTAATTTTAGAGATTCCATCATGAGTTCCAAAAGCACTGATACCTCCTGCTAAATTAGCTTCCCTGTCTCCTAAATTTGAGCCTATGGATAAGTAAACGAGGTTTTCCATATTAGTCTGGACTCCGGTCCAATTCTACCTCTACGAAATCTAAAACACCTTTCACTGGAGCATTGGGCTTCCTGACACGGACAATAACTCTTTCTAATGGGAATTCTTTCAATAAAGTGGCGCTTATATTTTCTGCCAATGCTTCTATTAAAAAATATTTATTTTGGTGGGTAAAAGTATCTACAATTTTATAAACTGCTTCATAATCTATAGTATCTTTCAGTGAATCCGAACTTCCTGCATTTTTTAACGAACAAAAGAGTTCCAGATCCACTTCAAATTTTCCTCCCAATTCTTTTTCAGAATCAGACACACCATGATATCCGTAAAACAGCATATTTTCAAGACGAATGACATCCATAAGACTTTGAATTTACCGACGGTGTTAAAGTTGAGTCAAGGAATGGACAGGGATAAATTAGTGATTTTATTTTTCACACTTATCATTTAAACTGGTGTGACATAAATCACAGAAGACTAAATTGGACATGAAAATACACTAAAAATAATATTACATTTATGTGTGTAAAATGCCGTTAAAAAATTAATCTCATTTTTTCATGCAAATTTTTCAAAAAATTACATCTTAGTGGGTAAGAACAACCATTAGTATAGGAGAATAATTATGAACAAATCACTCATCATCAAAATCATAGCATCAGTATTAATTACGGTTTCCGTATTCTTTGTTGTTGACGTTATCCAATCTCAAACACGGGACACTAAAAAGCAAACCCGAAAAGCAAAAAAGGAAGTAAAAGACGAAACAAAGTCCAGGACGAGATCCAAGGAAATAAAAACTCTCGGAACATCAAATAGAAGCATTTGGAGTAAAGCAAAAAAGAAAACCAAAAAAGCAGCGAACAATGCTGCAAAAACTGTGTCTAAAGCAGGAGAAAATTCACTGAAAGCTGCAAATAATGCAACGAAAACTGCTTTAAATAAGTTTGAAGATGTTTGTGAAGATGGAATGGAATTGGGTGGTGATGTATTGGATGATGCCATTGAAGGGATTATTGGAAATTTCGGGGATGCTTTCTTGGACGCTATGGAGGATGCTTTTGATGATGCTTTAAAAGCAAATGATAACTTAGTTTATAATACGGGGCAACTATTAAAAGAAGGAACCGGTTTGAAACATAATAAACATTTTAAACATTTGCGAAATGCTTTGAAAGAACCTAAACTAAATGATTTATCTGAAATATTTGAAAAAGTAATAAAACTGTATGATTCCAGAGAAGATGTAGAAGATATCTTTAAAAATTTATATAATAACAGTTTTCAATCTGTTGTTTTTGAAGCTTCAGCTGGAACCGCTTATTTTGCAGGTGTTTCAACCAGTATTGCAGCAGCGGTTGATTTAAAATCAATCATAGATAACGAGAATTTTGATGCAGATAATGTTGCGATTATATTTTCCGGTTCCGGTTCTTATGGTCCTTCCTGCGGATCGGGGATTGATGTAGCTTTAGGCGCTTCCTACTCCAAACCTCTTGATATGAAGGGCTGGGGTTTGTCGGTAAGTGCCTCATATGCTTTTAAACAGGGCGGCATGGCAGCCGTTAATTTTTCCCTTCCCTGCACAAAAAATGACTGTAGCGCTTCACGAGGTTGCCTTGTAGACATAAACGTTCCAACTATTGGAAATATTCACTCACATTTTGATGGTTTTATGGCAGGTCCTGTTGAAGGAGCAGGATCAGAGGTTTCGGTTGGAGTTTCAAGAAGCTGCCTCTTTGATTTTGGAAACGGTGAATTTCATTGCGCTTTTAATTCCAATGTAGATAATTTCATAAAAAATCTGCTTGGATTATGATGAATTGAGGAAAATATCCATTTAAAATCCCCGAAGAAATCGAGGACATAGATTTAACTCCTTCGGAGTTTAGGGGTTACAGTTTATACCGAGTTAAAATTATTTCATCCATTCAGGATTTTTAATGTTTAATTCAATCTGACAATTTGAACACTTTGTCTTTTCTACGGGTTTTGCCGGTAACCTTTAAACCGATACTGTCGCCTTTCTTGGCACTTTCCACAACCTCATGCTCGATCTGAATGGAACTAACATTCACATTCATATCAGTGGTATGTCCCTTAATATGGATTGTATCACCGACACTTAATATTCCTGCAGTAATCTCAATAGCTGCTACAGAGATCTGTCCAAAATATTTAGATACGTACCCAATTTCCTTTTCTTTCATAATATTCTCCAAGTTTGATACAGATAATTTTTCTCACGAATTTTGTTATAATTATTTTAAAAGTACCATTTTACGGACTTGCGAAAAATTCTTTGTCTGAATTTGATACAGATAAACCCCGGCACTTACAGATTTCCCTGAATTTCCGGTTCCATCCCAAATTACTGAATGAAAACCTATTGGCATTTCTCCACTTACCAAATTTCTGATTTCTACTCCTAAAATATTATAAATAGTAACATTTACTTCGGAGTCTTTGGAAAGATCATAGAGAATGGTTGTTACCGGATTGAACGGATTCGGAAATGCTTGATGCAAAACAAAAGTTTCAGGATGAACTTGAGGAATTATTTTCTTCATTTCAAAAAATTGAATCGGAGTTTTTATATTAATTTTTCTTCTTCCTTCTAATAAATATTTTTCACCAACATCAGAAATTAAAATCCACTTTTTTGCATATTCATTATGATTTACTAAAATATTATATTCGATGATTAATTCGGTTTCCTCGGTCATTATTTCAATGAAGCACTCATCTTCATTGCATAGCTTTGTGTCACCGGAAAAACGGATGTCTGTGGCTCCCATAGGAGGTTTTGGAGGCAAACTGAATTGAATTATTTCTTCGGACGGAATGTCTGAATCCAATAATAATTTTATACCGTTAATGCTAATCCATGGAATCTCATTTAATTCCCTTTTCATTTCTTGGCGACCACCTGAGAATGCTCCGGAAAAAAATATATTTCCCTCGCCATAAGACCGGAGCCAATATCCTATTCCCGGGTCAATCATCCATGATTCAAAAAAACCATTTTCATTATATCCATATAAAGTACCGGGAATAATTAATCCCTCAGGATCGGTAATATCGTTTATATATACCGGTTGGGAGATACCGCTGATGAGATTCCAATTTTCATTTAGACCTATGGTGAGTTCTTCTATCGGTTGCCCAACAACTTCTACATTACCTTGAGAATTAAAAAATAACCAATACCCATTTCCTAATAATAAATTATCCGACTGATAATATGTTTCATCAAATCCATATAATGTTTCATCAATCGCTTCTGGATAAATATCTGGATAAAAATTATTTTCAACTTCAAGTGGTAATCCGATAATGTTCCAACCATTTATAAATTGAACCGATAATACAGAATTAGATGATACAGGAGTAAGATGTGCACCAGCCCAGTCTGCATGATCACTTGAAATACCAAATGTAGATTCAGAAACCAATAATTTTAATTCCTGAACTTCTGAAATATCTATATCAACAGACTGAGTCGGACTATCTGAATTCATATAACCGCTATCGAATCGTTCTTCACCATTTGTGAATACATGAAATTCCACCGAACCTGCTCCGTTACTTACTTCATCATCTATCCCTACGTCAGAAACGAATCGTAAAAACTGTCCGTTTAAATCAATTCTGATTTCACTCACGGCATGTACACCCACACCTTTTTCATACACCACTCCATTTAACGTAATTGGCAATCCCTGGACAGTTGCATCTCGATGAGTTTCACCCCAGCCATTTTGATCAAAAGTCCAAAATGCATCACTGATCCAGAGAACATCCGTCCCGATGGACTTCTCCAAGTTCAGGAAGTCTAATCCATCGGTGTATGACCAGATTAAATTAAATATCATATTGGTTGGAGCATCTGTGTTCACTTGAACTGTTGTCACAAATATCACTGAATTCCCCGGGTAAATGATTCCTATTTCAACTTCAGGGTTTAAAATTTCGATTTGCTCTGAATTATTATTTATACTTTCACAAACAATTAAAATTGCATCCGTAGCCCCGGTTCCATCATTAGTAATTTGAATTGTCAACTCTGCAGTTTCTCCGGCTTCCAAGACTGCATTCTCATTTGAGTCGTTTGTATACCCTAAATATTCCATTTTTATCTGAGGAAATGGCATTGTAAATGTATGGATAAGGGAATCTCCAAATTCCCCGTCTGTGAGAACCAAAGTTAGTTCCAACACAGTTCCTCTGGGTGTATCCGGATGGATTGAAAGATATTCCACACAATCAGCATGAGAGTCGGGTTCCAATCCTTCCAAATCAATTGTTGGACTTAGCACGTCAAGGAATTCATTATTTTCACTCGTTGATTGAGCGGTTACTGTTAACGATTGTGACGGAAAATTCCCCAAGTTAGATACTATGAGATGAAATTCAAAATCTTCTCCGGGTTCAGGAATTCCATTTCCATTGTCATCATTTTGGACACTGTTCGACTGCAGTTGGAGGTCTGGTGCAGGGATAAAAAATGTTTCACTGTCTCCGGTGCTATTGGTTCCATCTGTTAAAATAAACTCCAGTGTAAATACTGATCCTCTTGGTATTGCGGGATCAATTGTGACATTAAAAATAATTTCAGTTTGCTCATAAGATTCCAAAATTCCAATGTAAATAAAATCTGAATCCAATTCAATAAAATCAGAAATATCTGAATCTATAATACAATTGATCCAAACCGATTCACTGGTTATGCCCAAATTTGCAATTGCAAGGTGGACGGATGCGGATTCACCCGGATCAAATTCACCGTTTTCATTATCATCATCAGTCATTTCAGTAAACTCAACCGACAAAATCGGAGTTTCTTCCGTATTCACTCTGGCATTTCCCCAATTACAGATTCCATCCCAATTATTTGCTTGTGTCGTTTTAAGAATCAATTGATTCACACCAGAAACATTCATATCTAACGTCTTCAGTTCATCTTCACTGTATATCATTCCACTATTGAAAACCTCAACTCCGTCAGCCCAAACTTCAAACACAGCAGAACCCATTGTTTTGGAATCATCAATTCCATAATCCGAAGTAAACCTGAAATATTGTCCGGATAAATTATATGTAATCTCGCTGTCTCCAAAAACTCCCAATCCTTTATCATAAATTTTTCCGTCAATTGCCATGGCATATCCCTGGCTCATCACATCCCGTTTTACATCTCCGTTGGATGAATTAGCTTCTGTCCATTCTAAATCACTAAGAAAAATTTCACCAATGATCGGTATATCAGGTAATTCAACGATTGCCACTTGCCCGGGTAAAATATTCAGAATGGTACAACTCACTTGTGTTCCATTGACAGATTTTACACTTGCCTGGGTTAAGTTTCCGTTAATTAATAATTGATCATGGATTCCATAAAACTGAGCTTCCCATCTTATTTCAGGTCCACCTGAATGTGTTAGAGCAGTTTTGGATTGCCCATCGTGGCGGATGGAAAATGTAGTCTCTCCCAAAGAGATAAAATCAGCCTGAACCCATGGAACTTCGTAATTGAGTTTTGAAAGTGTTGTGATTTTGTTATTGGGTGCATCAGGTGTTAATCCCATCATACCAGCTACGATATTTCCTACAATCAAAAACGGGACTTCCGGATAGTCACTGTTACTATTCATAATATTTAAAAGCCAGTGCCAACCGATTGCAATGCGATTATTATTATATCCCATTTGAGGAAGATATGTTTTGGCTTCAATATTGATACCCTGATTAAAATTCCACTGTGTATATTCGTTCCCGTTTGGGTAAGCGATTGACTTATGACAAAAATCAACATACTGTTTTGTTTTTGTATCTAAATCAGTTATCCGTTTCATCGGCATAAAAAAACTGTTCTCATGTCCAAAATCTGTTTCGTAATTCCCATCTGCATCAAATCCACGAATATATCGGTCTTCCAAATTATCGAACCATTCGATCGCATGTTGATTTCTTAAATTTTCCGCCATTTCAAAATACAGGTTGGCTTCCGGAATATTTTCCCGTGCCTCCAAGATTCCTGCAAAAGCAAGAACTGCTTGATATTGATTTGCAAATGCATCTCCCGCTTCGATAAAATCATCGGACTCCTGTTCCCAATACGTCGCTAATTCTGTGTGGGTTTCCGCTATTCCATTTGCATTTTGATCATGAATATTTACAAAATGAGTAACGGTATTTTGGCAATAAGTAAAAAGAGTATCGTTCCAAATCCAATCGGGATCTCCTGTCCATAGATATTGTTCATAAATTTTTTCGACAATTTCAAATGGAGCAGGCAGTTCTTTAAAATCTGCATCCATAAAATATGGTTCACCAAAAAAATCATATGACCATTTTGGCCAGTATTCATTGCTTTCCGGGGCATCTGAAGCAAATGTCTTGAGCATGGAAAAGTTTTCAAGGTCAAGCCCCAAAAGGTGCCCTGCTTCTGCCTGATGACAGATATCACGGGAGCAGAAACATTCACGAATTGGATATGAACCCCAATATGCCGGGATATAATCAGGGTCATCTCCGGTCACCACATAATAATAGGCTAATTCTTTAGCAGAATTGAACTCCTCAACTAAAAATTCATTGTCTGATGACAAAGCTAAATTCTGTCCATAAATTATAGAAAGAAATAGTAAATTCGAAAAAGCTAAAGAAACTTTCATATATAATGATAAATGTGAAACTGAAAGTAAGAATCTAACTTTCAACAATTTGTAAATCAAATAAAAATTGAAGTATAAAATATCTAAGAGTTGTGATTAACATTATGTTTTTTCAATAAATTATTATAGAATCATCCAAGTCCTGACGATTTGTATTTTTTAGATTTCTGATAAACTCAGGGATGACAAAACATCAATTGTAATCAAAAATAAAAACTAAATCAATGTGTCGGAATCTCCACATCAATACCAACCAAATCGCTGACTTTCATAAAGAACGAATCTAAAGTAATAAATGTGAGCTGATATACCATAATATGAGACACAATAAGTGAATCGGGAGTACTTATTGAAAATCCCTTTTTGAATAATTTATTCCTGATTTCTCCGGCTTTTTTAAAATCAGGATATTTTAAAGGTAAATAAGTAATCCCTGATAAAATATCTTCAATTTTTTCTCCCTGTTTCTTTGAGTGAACACCGGATAATAATTCTGTGAGTACAATTCCATTATAATAAACGGATTTCTCTCTCACTGCAACCTGAACCCTGTCCAAATTTGAGAGGGAATTCCCTCTCAGGTATTCAATGATGTAAGACGTATCAAGAAACAGAGGGTTCATTCACAGATCCCGGTTCAATAATAGATTCTTCCTTTTCCCTCCACATTCTAATATCTTCGGTAGAAATATCCAAATCCATTGATCCGTGGGATTTTATAAATGCATCCGTATTGTTTTTGGAGATTAATTCTTTTAACCCCGCTTCAATAACAGATTTTTTGGTTTTTAACCCCGTTATTTCTAATGCCTTACTCATTAATGATTCGTTTAAGTCTAATGTTGTTCTCATTTCAGAATGTATGCATATTTAATGCATATATACAATGCATATTATCACTATTGTCATACCAGTGAAAACGGGTATCCAGAAAACAATTTTTCTCCCTTTTCTTCATTCGGATTTCAACAATGTTTGTTTATTGGATACTCCACTTACTCTCGGTGGATACATTGGATAAACCTTCAAAATGGGGTATGAAATAAATATCTTTGCGGAAGTTCGTGTTTTCTCCATATTGACATCATTGTAATTAGTCAAATGATTTTATCATCCTCCTAACCTTCCGCAAGGTTGAGTTGATAAATGATTATCATTTCAATGCCTTTCCACCGGATTCCCGATTATATCGGGAATGACAACTCTTACAAAATATTTGATAAATAATTTTTTCCACTTAATTGTAAAGATGTGGAGTTTGGAGTAAATTTAGGTTAATGAATAAATTATTATACAGTCTTTTCTTGTTTACGGTCTTATTTGGAAATGATGCTGTTGTTGATAGTACAGC
>CAZSIH010000008.1:30723-37286 GCA_964606925.1 uncultured bacterium | reverse complement strand
GTATTTTACATTCCGGAAGTAAAAAAGACCATGGCAGAATTAAAAACTGATGAAAAAAACAAATTAAGTCATCGTGGACAGGCAATGCGAAAACTTCGTAAACTTCTATTGGAAATTGTTCATTAATTAACCTAAACAACGGAGTAGTTTATAGACAGATCGATATCGTTTTTATTACCTGAATACAATTAAACATAATAGAGTAAAAATGGTTATAATTTCAGGACGGGTATTTTCCGTTCTGATATCGGTCTTCCTTTTGGTATGCCCTGTGGATATCTTTGCCGGTGAGGATATAACCGGGTACAATGGATACGGATTTCGGATTTCCACACCGGGAGTTGTTGATCCATTTCAGCAGGAGGTATTTTTTGGAGTTTATCGGGATACACTCTCTTTTCCAATGGGGTTGCTGAATGTTTCATTCGGACTGAAAAAAACCACCATAACGGTTGATTCGGACTGGGAATCCATTACATTTACAGAAACACTGGATAAACGCATCTATAAAATTCCGTTTACCGCTCCGCTCGGATGGTATCTTACAAAATTGGTACGGCTAAATTATCGTAAAAAGTTGCATGAAATTGCAATGAAAGGGACCAAAGATAAAAGCAAGGATTCTCGAAAAGGAACCCGTTCATTAGAAGTTGTGGGAATGGATATTGGTAAACTGGGGCGGGCATCTTTGAGAGTGAGAGGGAATGTCAATATTTCCGGTAAACTTGTTTTTCAGGATCAGCAACTGGTTCGTTCCAGCATCAACGAAACTCAAAATACTCACATAGAATTTGACCAGCGCCAGAACCTGAATATTGAAGGAAAAGTTGGTGACAGGATCACCGTATTAATGGATCAGGATTCTGAACGGGATTTTGACTGGGAAAATAATATTCGTATTTCATATCAGGGAGAGGAAGACGATATCATTCAGAAAGTGGAAGCGGGGAATATTTCACTATCTCTTCCGTCAACACAATATGTCACCTTTTCAGGGCAAAATAAAGGGTTATTTGGATTAAAGGGAATTTCAAAGATCGGTCCTATAGACATCACATCCATTGCATCCATTGAACAAACGAAAAAAGAACAACAAAGATACTCCGGAGGATCGGAAGCAGAGACTCACAGAATAAAAGATTATGAATATGTTAAAAACCAGTATTTCTTTGTTCATGAATGGTTTCGGAACGGAGTTTTTTCTGATACATTAACAGTAGATGAAACCGGATTGTTATATCAGGGAGAAACATTTGGAATCCCAAGTTTTTATCCTTTGAAAAATGGTAATCACCTGATTGGTAACGCAAAAATAGCCAATTTTGAATTATACAAACTGGATCTGAGTAACAATCCTGCCGCAGATATTGGGGTGGCTTATATCGATCCGGAAAATCCCGATCTTTACCCCGACGATAATAAAGATGGAAATTTTATTCGAATGGAGCGGGATACAGAGTATTTCATCAGTGAAGATTTGGGATTTTTCAGACTCCGATCCAGGAGTATGGATGAGATCATCGGATGTCATTTTGTACTGGTGAACAGGGAGAACGGTGATACGTTAATGAATGTGGGTTCGGGCATTGCTCCCGGAGACAGTGTTGGAACGTTAAAATTAAAAATGATCAAACCTCAATCACCTCACCCCAATCACCCGACCTGGGATCTCATGTTTAAAAATGTCTATTATCTTGGAACGACAAAAATTAACCGTGAGGGATTTGATATTAAATTAGTTAATGAACGCATTACTCCTCCCAGTCATCTTGACCCTATCGGTTTTCCTTATTTAAGACATTTCGGTCTGGACAGTTTGAGTGAAACGGGAACAACTTTACCGGATGACATCATTGATATGGATAATCCCAATATTGTAAACATGGTCACTGGAGAGTTAATTTTCCCTGCGCTGTCACCCTTTGTAGCAGATACATCCAGTTATTCAACCGGGGATTCCACCGTTATATATTTTACCAACGAAGGAAATTCAAATGAAGCTCTCTACTCAGCTTTAGGTGAAGGTAAAATGTACACTTCTACGATCAGTTCAGAATACACCGGCGATCAACGGTTTACCATAGAAGCTGAGTATTCAAATCCCAGTTCATCCATTAGTCTTGGATTTATGCTGGTGGAAGGAAGCGAGGAAGTCCTCATGAACGGAATCAGGCTCACCAGGGGGATCGATTACCAGATCGATTATTTTACGGGAACAATTGTTTTAGGTGAAGCCGCAACAGACCCCAATTCAAATATAGAGATCCTGTATGACAAACATGAGTTGGTGTCTTTTGATAAAAAAGTGATTATAGGAAGCAGGGCTCAAATGGATTTAGGGAAAAATTCGTTTATTGGTGCCACCGCCTTGTTTTTTGATCAATCAGTGATCAATGAAAAAGTAGAAGTGGGATATGAACCAACACGGAATTTCATCTGGGATTTTAACGGAAGGTTTGAACTGGAAATGGACGGTCTTACCCGTGCGTTAGATAAACTGCCCGTTATTGAAACGGAAAAAATGTCCACATTTTCGATCGAAGGTGAAATTGCACAGGTCATCCCAAACCCAAATCCCATAAATAATCCTGAGACAGGAGATCACAAAGGTGTGGCATATATTGATGATTTTGAAGGAGCAAAACGAACGTCTTCTCCTCCGGTCCAGAGAAGATACTGGAAAGAATCCTCATCACCCTTGGCGGATTTTGAGAGTAAGAGGCAATTCCCGCAGAATTACCGCACCAAAACGAATTGGTACAATCCTTATGGACAGGTTCGCACCAAAGATATTTGGCCCAATCAATCCACCTCTATAAGAGCTCAGAATGAAACTACGGACATTCTGATTTTCAAACTGGAGAAAAAATCATTTCAGGAAACCATGTCTCCGGACAGTCTGTGGGGCGGAATTACAACGTCATTTTACTCAGGGGATCATGACCAGACCCAGAGCAAGTTTTTTGAGATCTGGCTTAACGGTACACATGGAACATTGACAGTTGACTTAGGAAAAATCAGCGAAGATAAAAATGGAGATGGGAAATTGAACACGGAAGATATTCCTGAAGCAGGTTTATCATTAGGAAACGGGTTTCTGGAAGATCACGAAGATGTGGGGTTGGATGGATGTCCCGATGAATCAGAAGATGGGTTGGGAGGATGTTATGGTTTTGATAATGACGGTGATGGATTAATTGATGAAGACCCTTGGGATTTTATTGATAATGATAATGATGGATTAATTGATGAAGATATCGATGAGTCCATTCCCGTACCGGGAAAATATGTAGCTGATCCAAATTATGATAACTGGAATTATTCAGAAGGAAGTTCTAATTACTCACAAGTAAACGGAACGGAAGGAAACGGTACGGGAACCCAAATACAGGAAGGTGGAAAATATCCGGATACGGAGGATTTGGATAGGTCCGGTTTTATTGACCGCACAAATGATTATTTTTCCAAATCCATTTCTCTTGAACCGGATCATCCTGACACCATTTACCTGGGAGGTGAAACAGAAAAGAATGGTGTCCCAACTGGCTGGAGGCTTTACAGAATCCCATTAAGTCATTTCACCAAAGTATCTAATATTGAGTGGAATGAAATACGCTATCTCAGACTGGTAAGGTCAGGATTGGAAAATGATTCAGATAAACTCCTGATTGCCCGAATAGAATTGGTGGGAAACGAATGGCAGGAATTGGGTGTGTCTTCCAACATTGAAGATAATTATACACGAAATGACAGCATTTTTTCCATTGCTGTTATTAATACAGAAGACAATGCAGATTATGTACCGCCAAAAGGCGTGAAAGGGGAATACGACCGCATCAACGAGATTCAATCCAAAGAACAGTCATTGGTGTTAAAATTTGATTCTCTTCAGGTGGGGAAAAAGGCAGCTGCTCAAAAAAACCTTATTTCTCTTACCGGTGACCGGGCAAAAAGTTATCTCATTTATGATAAAATGAAAATGTATGTTTACGGAAAATCCAGCAATTGGGTTCAAGCAGAGAATTCAGATGTGAATGTATTTTTACGGTTTGGATTGGGAGATGATTATTATGAGATCACCCAGCCGGTTTTTGAGGGTTGGGATGAACAATTGAACCGCAATAAAATTGAATTGGATTTAAATTGGCTCACAAAACTGAAAGTGCAGAATCCTGAAAATGTAAACAAGGTTAGAGATACAGATACATTAATTGTAAATGACGATGTGAGGACATACATTTTTACCGATGAATTTGGTGATTCTACTGGAAAAAAAATTACCATAAAAGGACAACCATCCCTGTCAAGAATTCAATTTTTCACAACAGGAGTTGTCAATGATCATCCGGATCAGGCTGTCACGGGGGAAGTGTGGATAGATGAACTACGATTAAGCGGTATTAAAAAAGATAGGGGAGTTGCTATGCGAATGCAGTCTAAATTTTATCTGGCTGACCTAGGAAATACATCCATTGTTTACAGTCGTAAAGATGCGGACTTTCATGTACTGCAGCAGCGATTGGGAAGTAATAGTTCCAGTGAAGATCTGCGGATAAATACCAGTTTTAGCCTGCATAAACTACTTCCAAAATGGATGGGGTTGAGTATTCCATTGAGTTCTTCATTTTCAAATATGGTTAACCGTCCTAAATTTTATCCCGGAACAGATATTTACGCAGGGCAGACAGACACTCCTGATTCCATTATGACAAAAACACGGAACATGAGTTTCAGTTCGTCCATTTCAAAATCCAGCAAATCAGATAATAAATTAATTCGGTTAACACTGGATAATCTTAAAGGAAATTTCAGCACATCCAGATCATTAAAATCAAGTGCAATCATGGAGAAAGAAGAAAGTCAGTCATATACGGGAAAATTGAGTTATGGATATTCATTCGGTAGAGATAATTATGTAAAACCATTTGGGTGGATGAAAGCAGTTCCATTGATTGGAGAAAAAATGAGTGGATTCCAGATGTATTACACTCCATCCTCATTAAATGCAAATATGGATTTTAGTGAAAAACTGACAGAAAAACTTTCACGGGCAGGATTGGCTTCCCCGGATGTTTATAATTTAGGATTGAATCGTTCCTTTGGTTTGGATTATAAACTGTTTAGTAATTTAACTGTAAAATATAATCAATCTTCAAAATCCAACATGAATGATTTTCGAGGGTATGTGTGGACTGCTGTCAAGAATCTGGATCCGGGGATCGTTACCAATGTGACGGAAAATCTCACAACAAATTTTAATCCTGAAATCATGTCCTTTTTGAAACCAAATATAACCTATTCCGCAGGATACCGCTGGGATAAATCCTTGAGCAGTACGATTGATGGCGCAGATATTGGGACTCAGATTCGGTTTTCCACCAATGTTTCACTAAGTCCTGTAAAAATCCTTGAGTCGGTATATAAACCTCCTTCAAGCAAAAAATCCGGATCATCACGAGGGAGAACCAGGACTCGGACCCGTGTACAGACAGAGGAAGAAAAAGATGACAAAGATAAAAAAGATGAAAAGGGAAATTTCATAATGAATGCAGTACATGGATTTTTTACCCGATTTGATCCACTGAACCTCACCTATACCGAAACAGTGAACCAAACTGCCAGAGGTGTTCAGGGGACAGTCCCAATCGGTTATAAATTCGGCTGGCAATCAGAACATGGTTTAAGTCAGGATTCTGCCAGTATCGGATCCAACATAGGCAGTTTTGACCACAAGCAGGATGTATCATTGCGATCGGGATTTAAATTAACCAAAAAAACAAGTGTCAGCCTTTCCTTCGGTGAAAATGTTTCTCAAACTATCAGCGGTTCCGGTGTGGAACAACGGTCAATCCAGAGGGATTTTCTTCCCTGGGGGGAAAAACTGGATCAGGGCCTTCCGTTTTTTGGCTGGAGCTTTCGGATGTCCGGACTTGAGAAATGGCCAATTTTGAATAAATTTGTCCGCTCCGCATCCCTGGATCATTCGTTCAGCGGGAAAGAGTCACGATCATGGCAATTTGAAGATGTGAATGCCGGTGCAGTAAACCTTTTGGACATGAGTTCCTTTATTGACACATATAAGGATTTTGAAAAGCAGGGAAAGGTTAATGCCAGTTTTTCACCTTTGATTGGCATGTCTCTTTCTCTTGGAAAGGGGATTTCAATGCAGATTCGGCAAAATATGAGTCAATCAGTGGACGAAATGCCAACCGGATTAACACTAAAAAAAGAACGATCACTCACTGCCAGTGCAAGTTACAACCATAAAGGTGGATTTAAGATTCCCATTCCGTATTTTGAAGATATGGATATTCAGAATAATGTGAATTTTACATTGAATTTTGACATGAACAAGAACGAAACGTGGGGAACGAAAAATAAAACCGAACTTGCTCAACAGGCTTTATCTTCCAGTTGGAAGATCGGGACCCGTGTTTCCTATTCATTCAATCGGAATGTCAGCGGCGGGATCATTTATGAATATCGTGAAAATGAGACCAAGACCACCGGACGAAAAATAGACAAGGATTTTGGGTTTGACATTAATATTTCCATTAGCGGAT
>CAZSIH010000008.1:0-30623 GCA_964606925.1 uncultured bacterium | reverse complement strand
TGTAATTCTTCTGTACCGGAATTTTCAGGAGAGTCTGCATTTCGTTTTTTGGAAAAACAATGTTCTTTTGGTCCTCGAAATCCTGGTTCCAGCGGGCATGAACAATGTGGGGAATATATGATTCACACCCTTTCGGAATTCGCTGATACGGTTTTTTCACAATCATTTTTCCAATCGGTTCCCGGAACATCGGATACGTTGGAAATGACGAATATTGTAGGAATTTTTACGGGAACCGGAACGGGTTCGCTATTGCTGGGAGCACACTGGGATACCCGTCCCACAGCAGACCATGATATCAATCCTAACCGGAGAAACGAGCCTATTTTAGGTGCTAACGACGGAGCCAGCGGAGTTGCTGTTTTATTGGAAACTGCTCGTATTTTATCCCAATATCCCCATGATGAAACCATTTACATCGTATTCTTTGACGCTGAAGATTTAGGCATTGAAGGGATTCCTCGTTCCTATGCCTTGGGAGCCCAATATTTTGCAAAAAATCTTCCCATCCCAAACCCGGATAATGCTATTGTTTTGGATATGGTGGGAGATGCAGATTTACATATTCCAATTGAAAGAAATTCCTATGTCCAGAATCCAACTCTGGTGAAATTTTTATGGACACTTGCTGATGAGTTAGAATTGGAAGCATTTGATAAACAGTTGCAATATGAAATTTATGATGACCATGTGCCACTCTGGGAAGAAGCTCAAATCCCTGCAATAGATATCATTGATTTTAATTATCCAAATAGACGATCAAATTTCTGGCATACCCATGAAGATATTCCGATTCATTGTTCAGCTGAAAGCCTGTTTCAGGTAGGCACTTTAATTATTCACTTTATTTATAATCGCTGAAATGATAGACAAAAAAATAAATTTTATTTTATTTACAGCACTAATTCTCATTTCATCCTGCGATGAACAATTACATGTGACAGAAGAAGAGATTGATCCCATAACCAATCCTCAATTTGTATTTATGAGAGAATCCAATCTCCTTTATTTTTCTGCTTCTTATGAAATGGAATTTGAAGGAGAATCCTTAACATCTGCCATTGTCGAATGGTCAATACAAAGTGGAAATCCCGCTGATTCAATTTGGTTAAATGATAATGGGAATAATGGTGATATACTTCCTTTTGACGGGTTGTATTCCCGCAAGATTCAAAATGATTTGAATCACATTCAAAATATTATACTCCCCTCATTAGTGGGTCAGGTCACATATTGTTTTTTAGGTGTTTACGGTTCGAAAAGTGTTGAATTGACTCAAACATCCTATGTTGAAAATATTTCTCCTGTAATACTTTCGGTGACTGCTCCCGATACGATTACCAGATTGTCCGGAACAGAAGTTGAATTTGTGCTGGTCAGTGCAGACGTATTTGACATGAACGGGTCTGATGATATTTTGAATTGTGGGTTCACTTCTCAGCATATGGGACCAGACACACTGCTAAATAACGGGGAAGCGATCTGGCTTTATGATGACGGTGGCATTGTGGAAATATTTCCCGGATATTACAGCGGTGATGAGATCAGCGGGGACGGAAAATTCAGTTTTCAAATTCCCATTTTCGGTGCCGGAAATACCGATCCCTCACAACAAACGAAAACAGGGACTTTTCTTTGGACATTTTCGGCAAAGGACAAGTTTGGTGATTCCAGCGGATCAGTGGAACATACAGTAGTGGTGGAATGAAAAATATTTCATATTTTTTCGTTATTTTTTTATTGGTGCCTAAAATTAATTCTCAATCCATTTTTCCTCATAGTATTGAAATTAATGAAAAGTCAAATTTGATGAAATCGCTTTCTTCCGGCTTACGAAGTAATGGCATCAGTGAAATTGTTTTGCAGGGAGAAACAAAGGTGTGGCTGGGAACGGGAAGAGGAATTTCGTATCTGGAGGATTCTCTATTTGTTAAGACTTTGGACACATTGCTGCTAAAAAATGGCGGGATCCATTTAATGAATGACGGAATTTCAGGAATTGCAATTCATGAAGAACATCTTGTATTTGCAGGTGCATCAGGAGATGAATTAGGGGATTTTGGAACCGGAATATTTTATAATGACGGGACCGATGAATGGGTGCACCATACCCAGCCCATTGAAGATTCACAAGAGCCTTCCATCCTCCAGCCAATTGGAAGCGGATTTTTCGAAATGCTGCCTATAACCACTCATTACAATAATATTTCCTATGATTTAGCAGTCACGTCAGAATATGCATGGATCACCAGTTGGGCTGGTGGGCTAAGGCGAATTTCTTTAGATTCCCTTTTAATTGAAAATGCGCATTGGTCTCCTGTTCCCCTTCCGGAAGATCATCAGCTTGATTTGCTTACCTGTGATGAAACTTTATTCGATGACAGCCTGAATGTGATTCCCGGATTTTTTCTGAACCCACGGGATCCCGGGTATGGAGGCAATCACAATCACAAGGCATTTTCCGTTATTGCATATAGAGATACCGTGTGGACAGGAACGGCAAACGGAATAAACCGGGGGATTTTAGGAGAAAACGGATGTATTGATTGGACACATTATTCTTTCCAGCATCATAATTTATCGGGAAATTTCGTAGTGGGATTGGGTTACCTGCTTTGGAATAGTCAGCGGATCATCTGGGTGGCAACCATGAATGCCGACAGTCCCGGGGAACAACGGGGAGTGAGTTACACAACGGATGATGGGGATAATTGGCAGACGACATTATTGGGTGAAAGGGTTTATAATATTTCTGCGCATGATTCTTTGGTGTATGTGAGTTCTGAAAGCGGACTTTGGAAAACCATTCTTCATCATCCTGCAGATCCATTAGTGTGGGCAAGATTTCAACCTATGGTGGAGCAGACTGAATTTTTCAATAAAGAAATCCTCACGAATGAAGTATTTACCGCAGTTGTGGACAGCAGGGAATATTTTTCGTCTCCAACGCTCTGGGTAGGAACTCCCGATGGATTAGCAAGACTAATCAATCCTGATGAAATTTTATGGGATATTTTTCAGGTTGAAACAGACCAAAACTCGGTTTTTGCTTATCCCAACCCATTTTCACCTTCGTTGGATAATATTGTGAATGGCAATGGATATGTTCGGTTTTCAGCGGGAACGCAGGCAATTGACAAAGCAAATATTTCCATTTATAATTTTGCAATGGAAGAAGTATTATCACAAATCTATGATCGAAACCTTGATGGTGGGGAACTTAAATGGGACGGAAAGGACAATGCGGGTTATCTGGTCGCAAACGGAGTGTATTTTGTTCATTTGGAATTGTCCAATTATTTAAATCCGGATGGTGGATGGCGGGATCATTGGATAAAGGTGATTGTTGTAAAATGAAAAATAAACTATTTACTCGCCTGTTTTATTCAATAGGATGCTTTATTTTTTCAGCGATTCTTTACGGACAGGATTTTGCCCGATTCCCTGGTTCATTCATGCGAATGGGAACTACAGCCAGAGCGGTAAGTCTTGGTAGCGCACTCACAGCTGATTCCCATCACGGTTTGACGGGAGTGTATAATCCTGCCGGGACAGCATTTTTGGCGCAAAGACATAGTACCGCAGGACGCCATATCTTATCATTGGACAGGCAGTTATCCTGTGTTGGAATCACCATGGCATTACCTCCTACGGCTGGAATAGGGATTGCATGGATTCATGCCGGGGTGAATCATATCGAGGAAAGGAATTCATTGGGAGAATATTCCGGAAGATTAAGTACGGGAGAAAATGCTTTTATATTGAGTTTTTCCCAAAATATAAAAGGGACATTTGCCTTTGGACTCAACGTAAAAATCATGTCTCATGCTCTGCCAGTCTATGGTGAAAATTTAAAGGGAACCGCAGTTGGAGTGGATTTAGGTTTCCTGTATAAAATGAATGATTTTGTCCAATTCGGCGGAGTGGTCCAAAACCTCAATGCCAAGTATAAATGGAAAACCAATGCCATTTTTGAAGAGACAGGAACAATTTATTACGAAGATTTTCCGGTGATCTATAAAGCAGGAATCAAAACCAGTTTTGAGAATTTCCAAGTATTGTGCGATATTGAATTTCTTACCAACGATACATTTTTATTAGGGAAGCGGTTGAACGGAGGTATCGAATATTTTTTAAGTGAAAATATTAAATTAAGGTCTGGATTTGGAGAAGAACGATTTGGAATTGGGTTCGGATATACCTATTTTGATTTAGGTGATTATGGGGTTACTCTGGATTATTCTTCTGTAATGGATGAAGTACAGAAATTTAATGGTGTAACTCATGTTATTTCGTCTTCGTTTAGTTTTTAAAATGGGAAAAATATTGCAATTTCACTTTATAATATGGACGATCTTCTTTTTAAGCGTAAGCGGATTAAAAGCTGTCGGTTCACAATTTGTGAATGTTCCAGGTTGTGTTGATGAATTAAAAAATGGTACTCAGAACGCTCTGATCTATTTTCCGGAAAATCGGATGGGAAAGTCAAGTCTTTCCGTCAGTCACAATGATTGGTATGGTGGATTTTCTGTTGCGTCCGTGGGAATATCAAGTCCTTTGTTTGGGGGTCAGGGTCTATTGCGATTTAAATATGGAGGATTCGAAAATCTGGAGTTAAGAAGCGAAGCACCGTCTGACGAACCATTGAGTTTTTACTCCGCATTCGGTCTGAACATTACTGGAGGATTTCAATTTCAATACAACGATTTTCAAACTGCAGTGCTTTTACGAATGGTACAATTGAGGATACATACTCATTCTTCTTCAGGGCTATCGGGAAACATTTCCATACTGAAACCAATTTCCTGTGATTGGAAGATTGGTTTTTCGCTGGCTCATCTCGGTTTTATGTCACCTTACATTGATGAAAAACCTGAACTGCCAACAAGCGGGAATCTTATAGTAACACATCACACTACTTTTAATCAATTACTGAATACTTTTTCGTTTTCCGGTGGATATGTTCCATCTATTGATAACTATATTTTTTCTGCCAACAATGCTGTTTCATGGAAATATTTAAACCTTTCGGTTGTATCTCATATCACAAGAGACGTTACACAGGTTTCCGGAGGAATATCCTTTTTGATTGGTATGTATCAAATTCAATATGGATTCCAGATAGGCAGCCATCGTTTGGGTTTTTCCCAAGTTTTGGAACTTATCGTTTTGCTCCCATGAAATCGATGAAACTCAAAAGGGGAAACCGTTGTTATTTTTTCAAAATTATGGGAGGTGTACTCCCGGTTTTAATTTTAGGATGGGTTTTGTTCCAAAATAATGGGAATAGCCAAAATAAAATTAATAAGCCCTGTATAGCCATTGTCATTGATGATTTTGGATACGGGAATGATCATGTCATTGACGGGTTTTTGACTTTGAATGCACATTTGAGTTACGCTGTGATTCCGGGACAAAATTACAGCAAACAATTTGCCAAAGAAGCTTATCTGAAGGGATTTGAAGTGCTGGTGCACATGCCTATGGAATCCCATGAAAAAACGGAGGTTAAAGAATCTCATATCATTCATTCTTCCATGACTCCGTTTGAGATAGAAAATGAAATACTGACAGTGTTACATGAAATTCCCGAAGCGGTTGGAATGAATAATCATCAGGGGTCTAAAATAACTGAAATGGAATGGGTGATGGAAAGTATTGGTCGAACATTAAAAAAAGAAAACAAATATTTTCTGGATTCAAGAACGAGTCCGGATACTAAGGCAGAAGAAATAATGCGAAGACTCCAGATTAGAACCGGGCATCGGAATATCTTTTTAGATAATGAATTAGATGAAGTATACATAAACGAAAAATTGAATGAGTTGGCACGCATAGCTGAGTCAGACGGTTTTGCTGTTGGTATTGGGCATACCAGGGAGTTGACCCTTTCTGTATTGGAAAAACGGTTACCTGAAATGATACAAAATGGGTTTCGGTTCTGCTATGTTTCTGAGATTTTAGAATAAATAAAATGAGGTACTATTTTGGTCATTAATTGCAATGTGTATCGGGGGACAGAAATTGAAAATGTCCATAAAATTTATGGGGTAGCAGTTGATTCCGGAGGTGACATCCTCTTTTCTTCAGGGGATCCGCATTATAAAACCTGTATCCGTTCATCATTAAAACCCTTTCAGGCATCTGTGTGTATAGAGTCTGGAGCTGCAGATGCATTCGGCTTCAATGAAAAGGAATTGGCTGTAATTTGTGCTTCCCATAACGGTGAAAAAATTCACACCTCAACTATTTCGGGAATACTGAAAAAAATTGATGTGGACCCATCTTTTTGTAAATGCGGTGTTCATTCTCCCTATGACAGAAAAACAGAAGTTTCCTTGTTAAAGGAAGGAAAGGATTTTAATTCATTGCATAATAACTGCAGTGGTAAACATGCAGGAATGCTTGCAACAGCAAAACATTTGGGCTGTGATTTGAATGAATACATACAATTTCAGCATCCGGTACAGCAAAAAATCATTTCTGCATTGGAGCGATATTCCGAACAATCTGGATTTGTCTTCGGAACCGACGGATGCAGTGCTCCAACGCCATTTATGTCTTTATACAGAATTGCAATTTTATTTCAAAAACTTGCTTCCGGTAGTGATCCGGTGTTATCCAGATTATATGATGCAATGGTGACACATCCTTATATGGTTGCAGGACGAAAACGATTTGATACAGATTTTATGGAAGCCATGAGCAAACGAGCGGTTACAAAAGTCGGAGGAGGAGCAGTGAGAGGAATCGGGTTTCGTAAGAAAAATGGAAATGTTATTGGTATTGCATTAAAAGTATTAGATGGGAATCAGAAAGTAAACCCTGTAGGAACGATTGTTTTTTTAAAAAAAATGGGATTGTTGGAACGAAATGAAATAGTTAAGTTGTCAGGCTATGAAACAATTGATTTGGTCAATCACAGAAAGAAAATTATCGGGAAAATCGAAGGGAAAATAACAGATTAAACTAATGAAAAAAATCGTTTTTATTTTCATTTTATTTAGTGGATTTGGATTTTCACAATCCTGTCCTCCCCAAGATACTATCTCTATTTCTCCAGTCCAGGATATATGGAATATTCCCAATGAAAATAACTGGAACGGTCTGGAAGTGATGACTTGGAATGTAAAACAATTTCCCCAGAGCAGTAATACCATATCATATTTGAATGAAATTTTGACTGATATCTTACCTGATGTTGTCGTTTTTCAGGAAATAACTGATGTTGAATCCTACAATTTATTGGGAAATAGTATCCCCGCTTATACATTTATTTTATCAAATTACGGGAGTTCTGGTGTTGGGTTGGAATTAGGATTAGCATTCAGAAATGATTGTGTTGAGCTGATTGATTCCGGACTCTTGTTTTCCGGTGATGAATATTGGTTCGCTTGGCGACTTCCATTTTACGCCAATTTGCAATGGCAATGCGGAACAGCTTCTCAGGTGTTTCAATTAATTAATGTTCATTTTAAATGCTGTAATGATGGATTTGATAGACGATTGGTTGCATCTGAAATGATTCGGGATTATATACAGGAACAACTTAATAATGGTGAATCCAATATTGTGGTAGCCGGTGATTTTAATGATGAGATTAATGAACCTGACAGCCAGAATTCACTCCTTCCATTGGTTGAAGCCTCTGATCTTGTTTTTTTTACCACAACACCGATCGTTGATGATGATTCCCAGCAATCCTATCCATTTAATTATAATAGTTTTATTGATCATATTCTTATTTCATCAGGATTGTTTGATGAAAATAATTTATCCGGAGAAATCCAAACATTGAGGCTGGACGATTATTTAGGTTCCTCTGCATACCAAAATCATGTTTCGGATCATCGTCCTGTCCTCTGGAAAATTTGGATAGAATCAGGTGAGATTCCCGAAGGATTGGTCATCAATGAAATTATGCAAAACCCTGAAGCAGTATCTGATACTTACGGTGAATGGTTTGAGGTAACCAACGTGGGTTCAGAACCGGTGAATTTAAATGGGTTGATCATTCAGGATAATAACAGTGATTCTCACACCATTAATTCCGGTGAAGACCTTATTCTGAATCCAGGAACCTTTTTCGTTTTGGCAAAAGAAGGAAATCCTGAGTTAAACGGCGGAGTAAATGTTGACTATGTCTATTCAAACTTTAATCTCACCAACACTTGGGATGCTGTTATTATAAAACATCCTGCAGGAATAATCTTAGATCAAATATTTTATGATAACGGTGCAACCTTCCCGGATCCTGTAGGATCCAGCATGATGTTGGTGGACCCATTTGTAGATAATGAACTTGGTGATAATTGGATTCCATCAACTCAATCTTACGGTGATGGTGATCTTGGAACTCCCGGTTCATCCAATTTTTCTGAAAATGGGTTTACCATAAATGTAACTGTGAATGATGGCTGGAATCTCATTGGATTACCGGTTATGGTAGATGATAGTTATGCCCAATCTGTTTTTCCCAGCTCGGTTTCGGGGACTTTATATGGATATGAAGGTGTTTATAATGAGGATGAATATTTGATAATTGGGAATGGGTATTGGCTCAGGTTTAACGAGAATGAAAACATCACCCTTGCAGGACAGGAGATCACTACCTTATCAATATCACTGTCAGAAGGATGGAATTTAATAACCGGAATTTCCCAGGAAATCAATGTGGATGATATTCTTGATCCTGCAAGTATAGTCATCTCAGGAACTTTTTATGAATTTGACGGCACATATACAAACTCCATTTCATTAGAACCCGGAAACGGGTATTGGATTAAATCTAATGCATCTGGAACCATAACCCTAACTTTTTCGGCTTTTTAAGTAAATATTTTCTTAATTTCCACAGGAAAAAGTGAGGAATTATGAACCATTGATCAAATTAATTCCAAATCACTGCGATTTACATTATTTACATTTAGTTATCATTTATTAAAATTAAATCAGGAAAAATACCATGAAAAAATATGTATTAAACTCAATTTTAATCTTTTCAACACTGTTTGCACAGGATTTATTTTTTTCAGAATATATAGAAGGGAGCAGTTATAACAAAGCTCTGGAAATTTATAATCCTACAGATTCTCAGGTTGATCTGAGTCAATATCAGTTATGGCAGATTTCTAACGGAGGTGATTGGCCCGAATATACGGTTGATATCAGCGGGCAATTAAATCCTGGCGAGGTGTTTGTTGTATGTCATGAAGATGCTGACCCAACTATGACTGCACAGGCAGATCTGCTCATCACACTTTACCACAACGGTGATGATGCTCAGGGATTGGCAAAAAATGACGGAAGCGGAAATTTTGTGTTAATTGATGCCATTGGAGAATCAGGGGCTGATCCCGGAAGTGGTTGGGATGTAGCAGGAGTTACTAATGGGACGAAAGATCATACATTGGTTCGGATGCCCAATGTGTCTCAGGGAAATACCGATTGGAGTTCTTCTGCCGGTACGAACGGTTCTAATTCGGAATGGGTAGTGTATCCCCAAAATATATTTGAATATTTAGGTGCTCATGATTATGGCGGAACTGTACTGATTGCTGAAGCAGGTGAGGATCAATTTGCTTCACCGGGAGATGCAGTTGTGTTAAACGGTTCAGGCTCTGTTGGTGACATCATTGCTTATATTTGGGAACAGGTTTCAGGTACATCTGTCACAATCAATGGCGGTGATAATGTTGTTGCAACATTTACGGCTCCGGTAGATGGAGGAACCCTTGAATTTCAGTTAACAGTTTATGACAGTGAAGGAAATTCCGCAATGGATGGAACCACGGTAAACGTTGTAACTCAAGTTTCAATTGCTGAAGCAAGAAGTATGGGCGTTGGTGCAGGTGTGATGGTTGCAGGCGTTGTCATAGCACCAAATTTTCAAGCAGGAAATGGAAATACGGAATATGTAATTCAAGATGAAACCGGAGGATTGGTTATTTTTGGAGGTGGATTTGATGCGGGACTAAATTATGGTGAATCAGTTCAAGTTACCGGAATTACAGATGAATTCAACGGAAAATTTGAAATCATCATATCTTCTGAAAATGATGTTCAGGTAACAGGACAGGGAACCCTGCCTGAGGCTCAATTAATATCTGTGTCTGAGTTGTCATCAAATGGGGAAAACTACGAAAGTGAACTAATCACCATTCAAAATGCTACGGTAACTGATGGAGATTGGCCATCAGAAGGAATTTCAACAAATTTGACAATTGTGGACGGTGGATCCGAATCGGTAATTATGCGGATTGACAGCGATACAGATATAGACGGGACCAGCGAACCGTCATGGCCATCAGACGTTACGGGAGTTGCCGGACAGTATGATTCCTCTGAACCATACACGGAAGGATATCAGCTTCTTCCTCGATTCGTCAGCGATTTTGTATCCACAGGTGGAAACCAATTGCCGGTTGCAAATGCAGGAGAAGACCAAATGGTTGATCCCGGTGTAGAAGTTACTTTGGATGGAACAGGGAGTACGGATCCTGACGGAACCATTGCAGGATTTTTATGGGAGCAGATTTCCGGTGAGACTGTTACCCTAAGTGATTATGAAGAAGCAGTGGTTATATTTACAGCTCCTGAAGTCAATACAACTATGATTTTCCGATTAACCGTATTTGATGATCAAGGTGCAATGGATACGGATGAAGTTTCTGTTTCAATATTAGCGGTTGACCAGACGATATATGATTTGCAGTATGCAACACAGCAATCACCGGGATTGGGTTGTGGAACCGGTGATGAATGTTTTCCATCTTCCTTTTGCGGTCAACAATCAACTATCTCAGGAATTGTGACTGCCGTTAGGTCATTTTCTTCCTATCCCAATTTTTATATTCAGGATCCGAATTCTTCTTTATGGAGTGGAATTTATGCATACGTTCCGGGAGGATTTGAAACATTAAATGTAGGAGATGAGGTAACCGTTACTGCGGAAGTAACCGAATATTATGGTTTCACGGAATTAACAAATATTTCAACCAATACGGTTATTTCTTCCGGAAATTCAATTGAACCAACAGATGTTGAGACTGGTGATTTTCCTATTGGACAATGCTCATCTACGGCTGAACCGTATGAAGGGGTTTTAGTCCGTATATCCAATGTAGAAGTATTAACAGCTCCGGATCAATATGGATCATGGACAGTCACAGATGGAACAGGAGAATGCAAGATTGATGATTACATGTTTGCCGGGACATCTCCTTCCCCCCAAGTTGGTGATCAATTCGCAACTATTGTTGGAATCGTAGATTATAGTTATAGTGATTATAAAATTCAACCAAGAGGAATTCAGGATTTAGATGACGGTAGTGGACCCAATATTGTTTCCATAAATGATATCCAGTTCACTGAAGATCAAGGGAGTGGAGAAGATTGTTTTCCTTCACCTTACAAAGATGAATTGGTAACAACTATGGGAGTGGTAACTGCGGTGAAGCCTGGTGATACTCCCCGATTTTATTTACAGGACAATTCGTACACTTCATGGGGAGGAGTGTATGTGTATGATGAAACAGTTTCTCCTTCTGTAGGAGATCAAATTTCCATTAGTGCTTATGTTGATGAATATTATGGATTTACAGAGCTGAAAAATGTAGCGGAATATTCCATTAATTCTACAGGGAATACACCTCTATTTCAATCGGTAAATACAGAAGAAATTGGTGAAGGGTGCTCCCTGAATGCTGAGATGTATGAAGGAATGTTGGTAGAAGTGTCAAATGTAACACTTGAGTCCATAAATCAATATGGTGAATGGTACGTCAGTGACGGATCCGGTAGTTGCAAAATAGACAATTATTTTTATCCCGATGAATTACCACCAGTTAATATTGGTGATGAAATTGGGTCAATCATCGGTGTTGTTGACTATGCGTATGGCGAGTATTCAATTTTACCTCGGTCTGAGGATGATATTAGTTTTGACGGGGGTGAAGCTGAATTTTCTGTTTCTTATAATTCCGGTTGGAATTTAGTAGGAGTATCTATGAATGTTGAATCTTTTATGTACTCTGATGTGTTTCTGGAATCTGTAGCGGGAACCATGTATGGTTTTAATGAAACTTATATTTCAGAAACGGAATTTAATCCCGGTGACGGTTACTGGTTGTTCTTTGATAATGGGGGCAGTCAGTCCATTTCAGGTCAGCCAGTCGAGTCAGTGGTTGTGTCCCTTTCAGCAGGATGGAATCTTATATCCGGACCTTCCGAGACGATGAATATAAATAATTCGATTGATCCTGAAAATATCATCATTCCGGGAACATTATATGGATTTGATGAAACCTATGTATCTACAACAGAAGTCCAACCCGGGAAAGGATACTGGTTGAATGCAGACAGCAATGGTGAGGTAACATTGACGACTTTAACTCGAACGACAGGAAAGACAAACGAAGTTTTCCAATTGTCCGATGCATCATTAATTAAAATGAATGGAATTCCGCTTTACTTTGGAAAGGAAGTACCGGAAAACAAATTAGACATGTTTTCACTTCCACCCCATCCACCTTTGAATCAATCTAAAAATAAAGACGGATTTTTTGATGTACGATTTGCTGATAATAGGAAAGTCATGTCCACTACCGGAGAAATTTTGGTGACCGGAAATGATAGTGAAATGATTTTATTTTGGTCAATTCAACCGCAATTTGAGAGAGAACAATGGAATTTGGTAAATGAGTTTGGAAATAAAATATCCTTAAGTGGTACAGGTGAAACCATTTTGAATAATTTTGGTACCCGCTTTCTGCTGAAGAAAACTGAACTCATTCCTGAAACGTTCACACTTAATCAGAATTTTCCCAATCCCTTTAATCCCACTACAACCATCGAATTTGGTATCCCGGAAGAATCCCATGTTTCACTTATCATTTATGATTTGAATGGAATAGAAGTTTTCACACTATTAGATGGTGAATTCTCTCCGGGTTCTCATTCAATTCAATGGGATGGAACAGATAAGAATGGAAATAAAATGTCAAGTGGAGTTTATTTATATAATTTCTCATCTGAACAATACACAGATATGAAGAAAATGATTTTCATCAAATAAATTCATTTCTTTCTTCACATAAATTCAAGATAAACTAAATAAATATTAATTTCGTGATTTCCAGAAATTTCTATCTCTATTTCTGTTTGAGCATATTTGGTTTCAGCCAGACTCCGGATCATTTGATTTTCCATCGCATTAGTCCCGGAGAAACCGATGCTGAAGCAGTAGAAATTAAAAACCCCACGAATGAGGATATTTTCTTAGGTGATTATTATATTACAGATGCATCTAAACCTACAGACTCACCTCAAAAATATTACTATAATTTGCCTTCCGGTGAAAATTTTTGGAGTCATTCTATTAATGATTTCATAGCAAGATTTCCGGATACAACCGTTTCAGCAGGGAGCAGTTTTATTTTGAGTTTTCACGATAGTACTCGGTATTTTAATTATTACGATGAATATCCTGATTTCACACTTTCCGGGAATATGCTGAATGCAATTGAAGGGGAACAAACCATTTCTATAATCCCAAATTTTTCCGGGATAGAAATGCTTCAAAATCCGGAAGTTTTGATCTTATTTAAATGGACAGAGGGCGAATCTTTGGTTCAGGATGTGGATTATTTTCTGTGGGGAGATACGACTTATGGCATATCCAAAACGGAAATTTCAGGATATAATCCTGACACTCCTTTATCCCTTCAGTCCGTTATGCCTGCAATTTCAGGCGACCAAATTTATCAACGACGACGAACAGAAGAAAAAGGTGAAATATTATTTAATGGGAATGGAATTACAGGACATGACGAAACCAGTGAAAATCTTTTAGAAAGTTGGGCAGTTTTATTTAACCCGTTAAGTCTCACGGAACTCTCAGATATTATCCATGGAGACCCTGAAACGGATATTGATTATATAGTTACCATAATGGGACTTATTGTAGAGTTTGGTGATAAACGTCCATCAAATGGACCTCAAATTATAACCATTGAAGATCATGCAGGATATCGTATGGATCTAACCATTTGGAATTGGGATGTTGCCCAATCATCCATTGGTTATATGGTGGATTATTACAATCCTGCTGAATTTGTCATTCAAGCAAGAGGAACCGTGGATAATTACCGCGGGAATTGGCAGGTTGAAATTGCTTCTGCAGATGACATACTGGAAGCGGATGTATATTTAACACAGGGAACTTATGAGCCTAATGCTGAAATAAATATAGTGGAGATTAGTCCCGCTCCTTTTGTTCTCATCCCCGCATTGGGAGAAAAACTTGATTTTTCATATTCGTTTCCCAATGACGCAAAAGTTATAATCAGAATTTTTGATTTAAGTGGACGGTTCATTACAACTTTAGTTGATAGATATTTTGAAAATGCAGGAACTGTAGTGCGAAATGTGGATAAATCCGATTGGGATGGGCGGGATCATTTAGGGCAAATTGTTTCCCCCGGCACATATATTATGCACATTGAAGCAAATCAATTTCATACAGGAAAATCATTTAATGACTATGCTCCTGTCGTTGTAGGTGTAAAATCAAATTGAATTTGACCAATAATTATTCTCTTATATTATTGACATTGTCTGGTCTCATAGGGCAAACGATGAGTGATTATCCATTTACGGGAGTAAGTGGAAGCGCTTCTGTGGGAACAATGGCATCTGCAACAGGAGGAATTCATAGTTTATATCATAATCCTGCAACGATGACAGACGTTACAGATCACATCATAAACGTGGGATCTGCGGAATTATATGGAATTCCATACACTCATGCTGGATGGATAAATAATATAAAAGGAATTGGTGTGGTTGGAATTTCCACAGAATTTTCGAAAGTAACATATCAGGATATTGAATTGTCTAAAGAACAGCGTTTTGGAATTTCTCACGGATTTTATTTACAAGAAGATCGTAATTCAACTTTATCCATGGGGGCTACATTAAATCACTTTTCCTGGACACTTGGACCTTCTGCAGGAACAACTGGAGACGGTTCAGATGGAATTCCCGGTGAAATGTCAACCGCATGGGGATTGGATATTGGGGTCATCGGTGTTCTTCGCAATAAACACAGAGTGGGAGCATTTATCAAAAATGCAGTTTCGTCCACTTTGGGTTCCGGAGGAACGGAACAAGCGTTACCGAAACGATTATCTGCAGGAATTTCATACACTCCATACAGTGGATTAATGACCTCCTTTCTCTTTGAAAGAGTCTTGGGGAAAGATATTCAAATCAAAGGGAGTGTCCATTTTGATGTGAATTCATCACTCCGGATTATCACTGGAGTACAGTCAAATCCCAATCGATTGGGTGCAGGATTTATCGTTTCTATCTCAAAAATTGAGATTGGATATGCTTTATTGACTCATCCAGTGTTGCCCATGGTTCATCAAACCGGATTAACTTATATTTTCCAAGATTAGTTCACAATGAAAGCATTCATTTATTTAATTATTTCCCCGTTATTTTTATTTGCGAATATTGATCTCAATTGGGCATCAAAAGACAAGTTAAGGGATTTACCTTTATCTCCATCACAAATTGAAGATGTTTATACATTTATTAATCAAAGGAATGGGTTAGAAACCATTTACGAATTACTTGAAATTGAATCCCTTACCATCGAAGATATAAATAAATTAAAACTAATAGTTGATATTCATCCTTATGAACAATCCACGTATATTCAGGAACAAAATTTATCTTCGTATAAAGTTCGTCAATGGTTAGCTGCTGAAGGAAACATGGAAGGATTATCCGATGTTTGGCTGGATAGAATTTTTCAACCCGGGAATGTGAACACAATGAGCTATGACGATTTAAGTGCTTTGCCTAATTTAAGTCCTGTAGATGTAGCGGCAGTAATAAAGCAGCAGGGAAGGGGAGAGATCAAGGGAACATTTGAATTAAGAAATGCTCCGGGGATTAGTTATTGGGGATATAAAAATTTAAGAGATTTTGTAAAATTCAAAACACCAAAAAACCAAAAACCGGAATTACATGGACGGTTTTCACAAATGATCCGAACCGTTCCTGTAACGACAAATCCTGATGATGAAGGAACCATTAATGCGTTTAGAAATTCAAGCCGTCCGGAAGTGTACCAAAAATTATCTTTCCAGTTTGGTTCTCACATAAAATTTGGATTTTCTCATCATCAAAATATGGGAAATCCTGAAGGGATTTATACCAGGAAAAAATTTGGATTGATTGAGAATATTGATATGGGCTTGATTCGTTTGGACAGATTCATAATTGGAAATTTCTCAGCATCCTTTGGGCAAAGTGTGATATTTGAAACGGGTGATTTCTTCTCTCCCCGCCGAACAGGATTTGGATTTACCAAAAGAGCAAGAGGAGTTTTCGGTGATTTAACCCGGTCCAGCCAATATGTTTTGAACGGCATAGCTGCACAGTTTTCCAATCCCTATTTTCGGACTGCATTCTTTTTTTCCAAAGCACCAAGAGATGCGGTCATAAACAGAGATGGTTCATTCACATCGTTAATTGTGATGCATCCACGTCTTCCCATGGGAGCTTATGAAGATTCACTTAAAATTGTTTCACCTCTTACCTCTTCCGTTAATGAAGTTACTTGGGGAGGAAACTTCAGGGTAATGCCAATAGTTGGGACTCATTTTGGAATTACGTTTTATGAAAGTTTGTATGATAGAGTTTTGGATCCTCAAGTTGTGGAAACTATTACCGGTGGGGCAGATGATCACGAACCGGAATTAGACTTGGCAACAAATGCAAATGATTATGATGAATATTCAGGTGATGCTTTTTATTTAACGTATATGTCCAATTCAGCTGATCCGGAAATAGCAGCTATGTATCAGTCCTCCGGTTCTTCTTCACTTTGGAACGATGCAAAAAGTTATCGCAGAGTGTTTGGTTTTAATTATGGATTTGTTCTTGGGAACATGTCCATTCAAGGTGAATACGGGGAATTATCAAAAGGAGGAGATTTTTTTACCATAAACGATGAACCCAATGCGTTTGTAACCAGTTTATATGTTCAATTTGATAATTTAACTTTTTTAGCGCTTTACCGGGATTACGATCTTGAATTTGACAATCCATATCAACGTTCATTCTCAAATTACCAGCGATATAAAACATCAATTTTCGAGGATGGATATTGGTTGGAAGACCCTGTGTACAGTTACTTGAATTCGGGTAATCCTCAACCGCAATCTGAAAAAGGAATGTTTTTCTTTACTCGATATCAATTCCATCGATCATTTGTAGGATATGTTAATTGGGATACATGGACACGAAAAGCAGATGATGCTAAATATTACCGTACTGTTTTTACGATTGACTGGAGACCGGTATTTAATTACCGCATCAATATTCGGCAGAAATGGCAGGAACGGGGAGCGTTCGACATTTTCCATCCAAGCCCATTCGATTCAAGAGAAACACGAATTCGATTTCGTCTCAGGTTGTCCCGCTTTGATCAAGTTGAATTACTGTACTCACGGGGTTATACAACTTTTTCCCCCAGACCAAGATTAACGGAATCTGTAAACCCCGGAGCTTCAATGAAGGTGGGAGATATTGGTTCACCGGACGAAACTATCGGGTTGAGCAGTACGCATAATTTTTCAGATAAAATGACGTTGAAAGGGGGAATTCTATTCATCCAGGGATTTTTATGGAATTTTGAAGATACAGATTTCAGAATATTTTCTGCAGATCATGGAGCAGTTCATAATTGGATTTCCTGGCAATTTTCACCTATAAATAATTTTTCTGTTAAATTAAAGGTAAGTCAAACAAATTATAGTTCTTATTCAACAATTACATCCGGAAAATCAGAAAATGGTATTTGGGTGTCAAACCCCAATGTAAACGAGAATGAAACGGATTTTAGATTACAAATTGACTATGCGATGTAAGAAATGAAAAGAATTTTTATAATAATTATTGGATGTTTATCTATTGGATATTCCCAATCATTTTTTAACCGCATTGTGGGTTCAGACCCTTATCTAGCTTCCGGACGATCTTTGGCGATGGGAGGAACATTGTTAAGTGAAAAATCAACTCATTTATTGTTGTTAAACCCCGCAGGATTATGGAGACTTGGAGATGGATTTTCACTTGAATATCATTTAGGCGGAATATCCAGTTTAGAAAGAAGAGGATTTGATCTAAAGGATTTTTTCGGGGATTACCTTACCACTTCTGACTATGTTGTCAATTATTCCAATATGTCGTTTTCAGGATTGGGTATTTCCGGTTCTAAATCTAAAGGACTTTTTACATTTACTTCTGCATTTTCAGTAAATCCTCTCACATCATTTGCATATAAATATGTAGAAGAAATTCGTGGCAAAATGAGTTTTGATGATGGAATTATTGGCAATAAAGACCCTTTATTGGGTTTTCACCAATATGAAGTTCAAGGGCAGCTAGACCGATATTCAATTGGTTTAGGACTTAGATATAAATTGGATGAAAAGATCACATTGAACTGGGGATTTGCTTATCACAATATTCCTGAATCTTCAATCCATGATATATTCAGGGTGGATACGTTGCAGACCATGGATGGATATTTAGCAACTATAAACTCACTTGATAATGTTGTAAAAACAAAAGAAGCTAATTTTATTAGTTTTGGATTTGAATTAAATACATGGAAAGGAATTCATGTTTCCATTGGCTTTGATACGGAAGTAGAAATTAAATCGGAAACATTTACTCCTCCCGGATTGGATACCGATTCAGGACTCCCCGGATTTATCTCGGGAGATACATTATCTTTTCAATTGGAAGGAGTTCATTATGTAAAACCGTTCCGCACATCTTTTGGAATTGCGTTTACAACTCACGGAAGCACACCCCTTTTGATAACTTCTGATTATTCAATCTCTGATGGTTATTCAATGAAGTTAGCAGATAGTATTAATTATCTAATGAAAAAATCCGCTACATTAAGATTAGGTCTTGAATATATGACTTTGTCGAATATTCCGGTAAGGGTTGGATTGATCTATAAACAATCGCCGTTTCAGGTTTTAGACCCAAACACCATAATTACAGTTGGTTCGGGAAAATCATTTGGAAAAGTTTTGGTTGATTTTGCATTGGGATTTCAATCAATGCAATACAAATATCCTGATTTATTTCCGGTTGAAGATGATGTCCGTCCCGATCTTGATACGGTTAAAGAATCAAGTTTTAATTTTATGGTTTCATTAAAATATTCTCTTTAATTCATGGAGAAAAAAAACTATCAATTCCAATTCGCAGTTGTATTTTTTCTATTAATAAACCAATTTAATTTTGCTTACACAAATGGGCATTACAAAATAATTCACCTTCTAACCACCAACGATCTTCACGGACAAATTGTTGGACAAAAAGCCACGTTTATGAATCCGGAATATCCCCCTGACATTCTGGATGCTTCCGCAATGTATCAATATATTAAAGATTTGCGAAAAGAAACGGAATCAAAAAAAGAAGGTGTTTTAATGCTGGACGGTGGAAATTTTTTTCAGGGACATCCATTCGGAATTGCAGACAGCGGAAAAACCTTGATCGAATGGATGAATAAAATACAATATGATGCTACGGTACCGGGAAGTTATGATTTTATCGGAGGTGCTGAAAATATCAATGAGTTAGCAGAATCAGCAGATTTTCCATTTCTCATGGCAAATTTGGAAAGTCCTGATTTTTCAGATAAAATTAAACCCTATACAATAGTGGATGCATCAGAAATTAAAGTAGGTATTTTGGGAATCGTTCCACAAAAATTGGATGAGACTGTACTGGAACAAAACAGAAAAGGAATTTCACTTTTATCTGAAATCGAAACGATGAATTATTGGATTCCTGTTATGAAAGAAGAGGGAGCTGAAGTTATTATTGTCCTCACAAGTTTGGGGATTCCATGGGACAGAGAAGAAGTGTATTCCGATTTTCTGGATTCTCTCAACGTTGGAGCAACATCCCAAAAAGAAATAAATAATGCATTAGAATTAGGATATTTTTCTGAAAATGTAGATTTTATTGTTTCAGGTGGAGTGAGTAAAGGATATCCGAAAATCTGGTACGATCCACACAGCCATGTTTTTATTTCACAGAATTATGGCAATGGAACGGAGTTTGGTCATATTCTTTTACATATTGATCCCGATTCACATCAATTTGTGGGATATGAAACTGCTGTTGATGGTAGGGTCGGTCAAACCATGTTAGCAGATGATTTTATTCCTGAAACTTCAATGAGTCAATGGATTCAGAAAAAAGCTTCATCCGCAATTGATTTTGTATATTCAAATCCTGACTGGAATACAAAAAATGAAATCTCCTCACAATGTGATGTTCAAGTGAGAGGAGGAGGAAAGACAAAAGTTCCAAATCTGAATATATCTGAAGAAATAGAAATCATTACATGGAATACAGAATTTTTTCCTGCTCACAAAGATTCAACACTTCCTGTTTTGGCAAATGTGATATCTGATCTGAATGCGGATATGATAGCTTTTCAGGAAATTCGGTTTACCGGGTATTTCAGCGGACTAATGGAGTTACTTCCCGATTATGATTTTATTGTTTCTCAGCAATCTTCTTTTATGGACCAAGCCATCATTTACAAAAAGAATATGTTTACATTAGTTCGGCAATCTGAACCCTTTGCAGAAAACGATTATAATTTTGCAGGAAGACCTCCGCTGCGAGGTGATTTTCAATATAAATGTGGAGATGAAGTTTTGAATTTTTCAGTGATAAATCTACACATGAAATGTTGTGATTCCGGATTAAAACGAAGACAGAAAGCTGTAAAAATGCTTCATAATTATATTTCAGATGAAATGAAAACGGGGTATAAAAATTTTATCGTATTAGGTGACTGGAATGACGATTTAAAGGATAAGGAAAATGAACATTGTTTTCATCCCTTTAAAAATGATGAAAGGTTTTATTTTGTAAATGAACCTTTGGTTTACGATCTGTCAAAAGCATCTTATCCAAAAGAACCATATGTCAGTTACTTGGACCACATTTTGGTAACCAAACAGATGATCCCTGAATCCAAAACCAATAGAATTGAAACACTATTTATTGAAGATTATATCGGTGGATATTCAAAATACGAACGGTATATTTCTGATCATCGTCCTGTGTTGCTTGGTTTTGTTCCATTCAATTAAACGAGTCATAACAGGGATTTTACTCTGTGGTTTATTCCTTTTTTCCTGTGCTGAGGATAAGGAAGAAAAAGAGCAATCTTCTCAATTTTCAGGATTAAATTTTGGGACAGAGAATACAATTGAGATTCTAACATGGAATCTCGAAACATTTCCGAAAGCTGATGATGAAACCATTGAAAATGTTGCTCAAATAGTCACTCGTTTAAGTTGTGATATTAATGCTTTTCAAGAAATTAATTCCGGTTCTTATTTTACTTCATTGATAAATAAATGTAATCAATTGGACAATGAGAATAATTGGGAGGGGATAAAATCTCCCGGGGGAAGTTATGGTCTTGGATATATTTACAAATCAAATATAATAAACTTTGAAACTGTTTATGAGATATATAATGATGAAAATCTTGCTTTTCCCCGTGAGCCATTTATTTTAGAATTTGATATAAATGGTGAACCAATTATTCTCATCAACAATCATTTAAAATGCTGTGGAAATAGTGTTATAGACAGCATTGATACAAACATGGATGGTATAATGGATATTCCTGATGAAGATGATGAAGAATCAAGAAGACAGTCTGCTTCACTATTTCTTGAACAGTATATTTTAGAAAATTACTCTGAGAAAAACGTTATTGTAGTGGGGGATTTGAATGATGATATTCATGAACCCAGATCATCTAATGTGTTTTGGAACTTTATTGAAAATTCCGGACAATTCAAATTTGTTGATATGGAATTAGCCATCAATGGTGAAGACGGTCAGCATTGGTCATACTGGTCTTATCCCACATGGCCCAGCCATATTGATCATATTCTTATAAATGAAAATTTATTTGATGAATTTGAAAATAATGGTTCTTCAGTATCTACAATAAATGTAGAAGATTACTTCCCCAATGATTGGAATGATTTTGATGAAAAAGTTTCTGACCACAGACCGGTTGCGTGGAAATTTTCATTTTAATGGATTTTAGATGTTGAATTAAATAAATTCCTTCTTTACATTTCATGCCCTCCTTTTTAGAAAAGCCAAGGTGTTCTTAATGAAAAATGAATTTTACATGAGGATAAGTACCCCCAATTTTACCTCATGGATATTAATATATTTTTTAATTTCCTTATCCCAGGCACAGACAACGCCTGACATTTTTGATAAAGTTACAACCGTAGGACAACTGGGAATGACCGTTACCAATTTTGGTGTGCTTGGTAATGGATGGAATAAAATTAACGGTCGCATTCTCCCTTCCTGTCAATATAAACAGCATACAACAATTCAACGAAACCAGGTAGAACATTTCTCCTATGCCGGTTTATGGATAGGTGGTATTGTTAATGGAGAAAAAAGAGTATCCACTTCAATTGTAGATGGTGTATTTGACACAGGAGATGAAGGATTTGAATTTTTTGCTGAATCACCCATTGATATTCGATCATCTATTAGTTCAACATCTCAAGATTCCATGGCTCAGTTTTTCTCCCCCTTTGCTGTGTCCCATCAGGATTTCCTGACAGGTTTTCGGGATTATGGAAGTAATCCCACTGATAATAATGACATTACCAACCATACACCTTTAGGTATCAATGTCCATTTAGAAACTTATGCCTGGAATTTTTCCTTTGCTGATGCATTCGTGATTCTGAATTATACGATAACGAATCATTCGAGTGAAACAATTGAAAACCTCTATGCTGGGTTTTGGACCGATGCGTCCGTTGCAAATATGAATTATACCAACAGGTATGAACCGGGAGGGGGATTTACATGGTATGATAATCTGGACGGATACGATGAATCCACTGATGAATCGGGATTTTCACGGGATTTAGCCTACCAGTACGATGCGGATGGAGATGACGGCTGGGCGGAATCTTATATAGGAATCACCCTGCTTGGGAGTTCAACACCAAGACCTATTATTGAATCCCATTACAATCAATGGGTGTGGACTAACTCCAATAATTCTGATTATCCTAATTACAATTTGGCATTAAATGATGATGAACGATATGAAAAATTAAGTTCCAGTGTTCAACAAGGAACTGATTCCGATCTTTACAACTCAGAGGGATATCCATCGAAAACTAACAGTTGGTTATTTATGTTATCAGCAGGACCATTTGGAAATCAAATGGAATTGGATTCTACTTTAATTCTGTTACCAGGGGAATCCTGTTCAATCGCATTTGCAGTTGTTTGTGGGCTGTGGGAGGGTTCTGGTTCCGACTCTCCTGAAAGACGAGCCAATTTGATAGTAAATGCAGACTGGGCGCAAAAAGCATACGATGGCGAGGACAAAAACAGGAATAATATCCTTGATGAGGGCGAAGATTTGAATAATAACGGGGAAATTGACCGTTACATTCTTCCTGAGCCACCTCCCGTTCCTAATATTTCAGTGGATGTGGGAGACAATGAGGTAACGGTTTACTGGCAGAACAATGCGGAATATTTTGTTGATCCAATCAGCCGGGAACAGGATTTTGAAGGGTATCGAATTTATGGAGCAAGAAAGACTATTGGAGAAGAACTTATAGAATTTTCATTATTAGGTGAGTTTGACAAAGCCGATAGTGTGTCTTCAGAAATTGGGTATAATTCAGGATTTGAGTTTGTTTTAATTTTAAATGCTCTTGGTGAACTAGATAGTATTCTGGTAAATGGAAATTATTATCATTATAAATTTGTCAATGAAGGTGTAAAAAACGGGTGGCTCAACTATTATGCCGTTACTGCATTCGATCGTGGGGATCCTGCTGCAAACCTTGGTTCCCTTGAAAGTTCAATTTACGGAAACAGGGTGTATGTGTATCCCGGTGTTCAACCGCAAAATGAAGAAATCGGATGGCAGCCCTCTGTATATCCAAATCCCTATAGAGGACAGGCAATGTGGGATGATTATGGAAGTCGTGAACGAATGATCTGGTTTAAAGGACTCCCGCAGAATGCAGAAATCAGGATATTCACTCTTGCCGGCGATCCCGTAGATATTCTATATCACAATAGTGAATATAACGGTGGGGATGTACAAAATATTAATTCAATTCAAGGTCCGGTTATGAGCGGTGGTGAACACGCCTGGGATTTAATCACCCAGCATGATCAGGCAATTGCATCAGGGCTTTACCTTTTTACAGTAGAAGACTTAGATTCCCATAGCGGTTCTTTTGGAAAAATAAAAGAAGGTAAATTTTTAGTCATTAAATAATAAAGGAACAAATGAAAAATGAAAATTAAAATGTTAACTCTTATCCCATTCTTCTGTGTTATACTTTTTGCACAAGTAGATTATAGCACGGAAATCCAACCCATTTTTAATGATAACTGTACCGGTTGTCATGGGAATTCAGGAGGATTAAATTTATCTTCTTATTCCAACCTGATGGAAGGTGGAAACGGCGGTGACGTCATTGTTGCAGGAGACCATGCCAACAGTTACCTGTGGCAAAGGGTCGATAATGGAGAAATGCCTCCGGGGAACAATCCGGATCTTTCCAGTGAGCAGGTAGAATTAATCGCCCAATGGGTCGATGAAGGCGCTTTGGAATCCTTTTCAATTTCAATCCAGGAAGCAAGAGAACAGCTTGGAAACACCGTAACAACGAGCGGTATTGTTACCACCCCAAATCTAGCAAGTTCAGGGGATAGTGATTTTATAATCCAGGATGAATCAGCAGCGATTGTAATCTATACCGGCGATTTTGATGCTGGATTATTTATGGGAGATTTGGTGACCGTAACCGGTGAAATTCTAAATTATAATGGGAAATTAGAAATTGTACCAAGTGTAGAAACTGATGTAATTGTGGAAAGCCAAGGAAATGAACTACCTGATTTTCAATATATGACTTTGTCAGGTTTATTAACCATGCCGGAATCTTTTGAATCTGAATTGGTACAAGTTTTTGGAGTCGAAATTACTGATGGTGATTGGCCTGAATCAGGAACGAATGGAAATCTAACAATCTCTGATGATGACGGAGTCACCACACTCACTCTTCGAGTGGATCGGCATTCTGACGTGGATGATGGTCCTGCTCCGGAGGGACTGTTTGACCTCAAGGGGTTTGTAGCACAATATGATTTTACCGAACCACAGGATGAAGGCTATCAAATCATTCCACGTTTTCAGACGGATATTGAAGAACCGAATGAAGATATTTTACCGATTTTAGAAGCAAGAAATACTATGGTAGGTGAAACATTAACCACCGCAGGATTTGTAACAACCCCTAATTTTGGTATATTAAGCGGAAGAACCGAATATGGAATTCAAGATGCAACAGGTGGTCTGATTGTATTTTATTATTCTGAGGATGCAGGCTTGTCTGTTGGAGATTACATTCAGGTTACCGGTGAAATGGAGAGCTATAATGGAAAACTGGAAATCGTTCCTGCAGACATATCGGAAATAACAATCGTAAACAGCGGTAATGTCATACCGGAATCTCAAAATATTTCTATAGCACAAATACTTGCAGCTCCGGAATCTTATGAATCTGAAATCGTCACCATTCAGACTGCATCGATTATTGATGGAGAATGGCCTTCCGAAGGGGATAACAGCAATCTTACAATTTCAGATATAAGCGATTCAACAATTACAATGAGGATTGATAAGGATACAGATGTGGATGGTGAACTTGAACCGCAGGGAACATTTAATCTTACAGGAATTGTGGGACAATATGATTCCTCCGAACCTGCTGATGAAGGTTATCAGATATTACCCAGATATTATTCAGATTTTGAGGTGTTAGGAAACATATCTCCATACATTTCGAATTTATTGCATACTCCCAACACACCAACACCGGATGATGAGGTAACTGTAAGCGCTCAGGTTATTGATGATGGAGAAATAGAAGTCAGCTTGAATTATCAGATAGATGATGGAAGTTATGTTTCAAATGATATGGAACTCGGTGAAGTAAATTTATTTTCCGGAATAATTCCTGCACAAGAGGATGGTATTACCATTCATTATTATGTCAGCGCTGACGATGGAGTGAATGAAACAGTAAATTCCGACACGCTTTTTTACATTGTCCATGCTACACAGTCTCTTACATCTATCTATGATGTCCAGACCAATCCTGAACTGGAAGGTCAGGTCGTTACAATTGGTGGAGTGGTTACAGCAGAATTCTGGGGAGGTTCATCCAATCGGAATTTTTATATTCAGGATGCCCAGGCTCAATACAGTGGTGTAGTAGTATTTAATTACGATGGATGGGAAGAATTCGGATTTAATACTCCACTGGGTGAAACTGTTTATAGTTTAGCGGAAGGAGACAGTGTGGTTTTAACAGGTGAAGTTGTTGAATATTTTGATAAAACGGAAATAACGAACGTATCGGAAATTACTGTATATGGCCCGGCGGTGAATCAATTTGAACCATTGGATGTTACTGTTGACCAGATCATGACGGATGGTGCAGAATCCGAAGCGTACGAAGGAGTCTTGGTCAGGGTTTCAAATGTGATCGTTGATGAAGAGGATTTAGGCTTTGGTGAATGGTCCATAACAGATGGAGTTAATTCGGTTCGTATTGATGATAACTGGGGTTACTACTTTTGGCCTGAAGAAGATGCTGAATTGGTTTCCATCACAGGTGTCTTGGATTACACATACAGCGATTTCAAGATACAGCCAAGGTTAGCACGGGATGTTGTGGAAGCAGGTGATATTCGGATTCAACGTGTTCAACATGTACTGTACAGTGACCTGATAAAAGCAGGTGAGGATTCTGAATCCGATATGTCTTATATGCTTGAAGATACAGTAACTATTTCGGGAATTGTAACTATGCCGACAGGGCTTAGCTATGCCGGCGACGGTGTAAAATTCATTTTTGCTGATCCCCATGGAGGACCCTGGAGCGGAATTCTATCTTATGATCCTGACAGTTCAGCATTCCCAACATTGGTGGAAGGAGACTTTATTCGTGCTACGGGATATATATACGAATACTCAACTGCTGGATCAAATATGACCGAGTTATTTATCACACAACCTGTGGAGATTCTTGGAAGTGATGTTGAGGTACCACCTGAACCCACAGTTTCTTCCGGAGACCTGCGTTGGCCAACAGAAGCAGAACAGTGGGGAACGGTCATGGTAAAAGTAGAGAATGCGGTGGTGACGGCAAATGATTTCCCCTTTGATTTATTCGCCATGGACGATGGTTCAGGTTCTATCTTAGTGGATGATGATTCTGACAGTGTAGAAGTTTACTTTGATGAAGTGGGACCACCACCTGTAGGGACACTTATTGAATCTGTCCGGGGATGGGTTTACCACCATTTCGGAAGCTATAATGACTCCACAACTTATAAGTTGGAACCTCTCTATGTATCAGATCTGGTTTATGAAATTCAAGAAGGGATAAATGTAAGCCATTTAGCTGGGTGGAATTTAGTTGGGTTTCCATTTGAAGGTGTAGACAACAGTTATGATGTTGTCTTTCCTGATGCAACATCCGGTACTCTTTATGAATTTTCCGGAACATATGTGAATGCTTCCAATGTTGAACCGGGAAATGGTTACTGGTTGAATTTCCCTGAAGCAGGAACAGATTTATTAAATGGAGATCCTATTAATAATCTCTCCATTTCTCTCTCTGGAGGTTGGAATTTAATCAGCGGTATTTCCACTTCTGTAGGTGTTGGAGAAATTGATGATTTAAATTCAATCATCGTTCCCGGTACCGTATATGGTTTTGACGGAACGTACCAAAGCACATCTTCTTTAGAACCGGGGAAAGGATATTGGATCAATGCCTATGAAGCAGGTGAAATTGCTGTTTCAGGAGGAAGGAATGCTAAAGTCAGATCAATTCCTATAGATTATTCTGAAGGTGCAAATGTATTAACATTTGATCAGCAGTCCATTTTCTTCGGGGTAGATATTCCGGAGGATGAAAAAATAAGGTATGAACTACCGCCATTGCCACCTGAAGGTGTTCAGGATTTTCGGTATACTGATGGAAATAAATTGACAAATGAAGGAGGTGAAATTTCCATCCAACAACATAAAGACCAATACCATTTATCGTATGAGATAAAAATTCCTTCAATGGAAGGAAAGGATTGGGTGCTGCTCACCGAAATGGGAGACCGGTATATACTTTCAGGATCAGGTGAGATCATCATCGAAAGACCGGTTCATACAATGGTATTAAAGCAGGAATCCCCCGTACCGTTGAGTTATTCCTTATCACAAAACTATCCCAATCCTTTTAATCCCGAGACAGAAATTCTGTTTTCCATCACGGAAGAAAACGATGTTTCTTTGGTAATTTATGATATTTTAGGGAAGGAAATAAACAGGATTATTCAATCACGCATGGAACCGGGATTTCACAAAGTGGTTTGGAATGGATCTTCTGCTTCAGGTTCAACAGTTGCATCCGGAATATATTTTTACAGACTCACGTCTGGAGATTATGTAAATCAGAAAAAAATGATGTTGATCCGATAAATGTGTTTACCGGCAGGAGTGTTTTACTCCTGCCGGTATAATTTTATAATGCATTCTTTTTTAAAATACCTTCCGGTGTTTCTCATCTTTTCATGCTCTGTTTGGGAATATGAAGATCCTTCCTTACCCAATGATAATCATCCCCCGGATACCTATTTATCCCTGATTGCATCCGATACTATTTATGCAATTATAGATGAGATTATTTCTTCTGTGGACTCTACATCCGGAATTGAAATTGCCGATACAATCTGGCATTATGAATTGGGAGAATTGTCATCTGACTCGTCAATTATATTAGATACACTTCCTCATGCATTTACAACAATAACGACCAGCATGCAGGAATTGCATTGGTGGGGAGAAGATACAGATGGTGAAGTCATTGGGTATAAATACCGCTGGAATACTGACACTGCTTGGACGGAAACAACTAATGAATCAGCTGTATTTTTTGTTCCCATCACCAAAACATTTGATGTATTTCAATTTGAGGTAGCAGCGATGGATAATGATGGTAATATAGATCAATCTCCTTCACAATTAGTTTTACCCATTCGAAATTCATTTCCTGAAATAAGTTTTAAACATCTCAGTAATCCCTTCTCAAACGACTTACCGGAACCTAAAAGTACACACATTACATTTCCAACGCGGACATTTATCTGGGATGTCACTGATTTAGATGGAATAGAAACCGTCATTTCCATATTTTATGCTTTGGACGATACCTGCGGAACTTGCTGGACTGAAATGGATGCAGCTGCCTATTCCAGTATTACTCTTACGAATTTAATGCCGGGCGAACATATATTTTACCTAAAAGCCAGGGACATCGCCGGGGCATATAGCGCTACAATTCAATTTCCCGATGAAACGATTGAAAATTCTCCCATTTCATGGATTGTAAAAGAACCGCAAGGATCAATATTAATTGTAGATGACTATCCACAGGACACTCCCAATAATGCCCTGAACTGGTATATAAATTTGATTGATTCTCTCGAAATTTCAGGATTTTCTTATTGGGAGATTGGAGAAAAACTTCCTTTTACCGTAACAGACGTTACGTCCACACTAAATTATTTTGAGGATGTGATTTGGTATGCAGGTTACACCGGAAATTATACATATCATGAAGCTGAAACCAGTATTCAGTCTTTCGTTGAAACAGGGGGAAATTTTTTTCTTAATGTAACCATTTTCCCTGACACTACAGATATATCCTGGTTTCCAATTATGGAAACTATTCATCTTAATTCCGGTGGCGATATTCATTCTGATAAAATACTTATTCCACAGAGTGCAGAGGAAGATACTCTTGTCATTGGAAGTCCAATTTCAGTTGAGGTAAAGGGTTTTGAAAGTAGTGCACCCGGTTATCAAAGCCTTTATCGTCTTCAGCTTCCTGAAGGTATTTATGATCTGTGGAACGGATCTCCAACAATTTGCGGTTCATATCAAAATACAATTATTGCCAACAGTGGTACAGCAGTTCTTATGTCATTACCTCTTTTTAAAGGATATACACCGGTTCTTGATCTGGAATGGGAATTATCAGCTCAGAATATTTCAAATGTATTGTATGCAGTAACCTACAGTGATGATGGAACTTTCTGGGTTGTTGGAGAAGATGGTATGATATTGAGATCGTTAAACAGTGGAATTGATTGGGAGATCCTTCCCAGTCCAACTACAAAGGATTTAAGAGACATCCAATTTATTAATCCAAATACCGGATGGATAGTAGGGAAAACAGGAACCATCCTTAAAACAACTGATGGTGGGAATACTTGGGATGAACAAATAAGTTCAACAACCCGAACCTTATATGCTGTGGATGCTCTTGATGAGAATGATATCTGGATTGTTGGGAAAAGCGGAATTATACTACACACAATAGATGGAGGAGAAACCTGGA
>CAZSIH010000007.1:266-41176 GCA_964606925.1 uncultured bacterium | reverse complement strand
ATGGATAGGATCGAGCGGGTAAAATATACCTTTGATTATGACTATGAGTCCTCAATTATAGGTATAACTAAACCTATTGCACTTGCCACAACCGCAAACTACACATGGGTTATTGAGGAAGATGGTCCGGTTCGATATTTTGATACATATAATGCATCTTCATCTGATTTTATCGTACTTGATGAATTAATAAATACAAAACCCAGAGTGATTGCCGGTGATTATTTAAAAGATGCAGTTTGGATTGGTGATAATACCGAAAATAAAATAATTAAAGCTCGTTTTCTAAATGAGATTATTGTTAATGAGGGCATTATAACAGTAATAAATTTTGTAGAAGATATAATCGTAAATCGTTGAAATTTCGATATATTCTTTAACACGCTGTCACATATAAAAAACCAATAATAAAAACTATATTTAAATGATTGAACTAAGCTTTAGTTACCGGGTTTCCATAAAAATCATTTTTCCTCATACCTTCCAAAAGAATACATAAATTCAATTGATTGGAAAAATCCTTTTTTGAGGATTTTCATAATCAAACACTATTCTGATGTAATCAATATGTGTGGATTAAAAAATTATATTAAAAGTTTTGAATTAATATGAAAATAAGATTCACCCAATTCAAATCAGGAATATTACCTATATTCATTTTGGCTGTTCTTTTTTCACAGTCTTCCAATAACGGTTTTGAAGTTTTCATGTATTTCACCGATGATGAGATTCCTTTTGGACCTAATCCATCCCAGATGACCATTTTTGGTTCTAACGATAATCTTGATGGATGGGTGCATACCAATGGAAAATCCTTCAGATTTAGTGATAAAAATTGTCCTGTATTTTCCGGTCCAATAACTCTAACCCCCGGGAATGAAATTCATTGGGGTGCATGCAAACCGGAGGATTTTACAGATACTCTTGGTGTTTCATTTATAGATACGATTCCCCATATCAGTTACAGTCTTCAAAATTATGTTGATCTTTTTAAGGAAAATGCTTCAGTGATTCTGCGTAATGATAAAATGATAGGGCGGGATGAAATGAGTGACACATTGATAATAACAGAAATAAAATTTGTGGGAAACGGCGGGTTTTATTCTACCAAATGGTGGTATCTCATTCCTCCGGTGATGAGTCCTTTGGAAAGTTCAGCCTTTTATTATGATTCAACCTCCAACGGGCAGGCTGTAGAGGAAATGTCTTTGCGCCTTGTCACATTCGATATGGATAGTGGGAAATGGATCGACGCATATGACCATGTAAATAGTTATAACAAAGCACTAGCGCTGATTATCAATAAATATGATATAGATGGTAATGACCTATCTCCCACCATGAAAAAATTTCATAAAGGAGACAAGGTTTTTATTGAATCTATCACAAGCAATAAAATGCTATCGTTTGTTATGGCTGCTGATGTGATTAAAACTCCTTCAGAACATATGATGCTCATTGATTCTGTAGAATACAGTTTTTCATCAAATGAAGGATTTTTTGATAATGAATTAGTAAATTTGTATCAAATGAAAATTTCGGGTGAATTAAATCCTGATATCCCATTCAACGCATTCCAATTTTTTCATAATCACCCTGATAAGGAATCATATAAATGCCAGGTTGATGGTTTTCATCATTTTGATTATCGTTACTGGCTGTGCTCTGACAAGTATGATCCGGACAGTTGCATTGAAACAAATACCGGAAAATCTTTTGTGGTTTCACCCCCAACCTACCATCCCTATTCAGGTCCGGAAGTGATTTATATAAAGGGAGGTCAGGTCTCTGTTCATGGTGTTGTAAAGGGTCAGTACACAATTGTTACTGATGACTCTATCCAATATAAAAGGCACGATGATAGTTCATTTTCTGATCAGGTCTGGGGAAATATTTGGCTCACCGATGATATAGTTTATGCTGATTCTGGTCCAAATGGAGCGGTTGTGCAACCTGATTCCGGGGGAACAGACAATATTCTTCGTCTTATAGCAGGTGGAAACATCATCATCGGTAATACAAACGAAAATGGAGCTCGAAACTCGGAATATGGCAAAGATATTATAATCAACGGAGCATTAATGTCTCTTCAGGGTGGATTTTTAACTCAATATTGGCAGAATTCAGTATCCGATAATAGATGTTCTGACTGCAGCCTACCAAATCAGGAAGGTGATTGGAAATTTTCGCTTGGGGATGGGCGAGGTGGTTTCCGAAATCAAACTGTTTCTAACATTGTGAAACCCGTGTACACAGGATCAAATGATTTACGAGGGAAAATCCATCTTTGGGGATCGATTGCTCAGAAAAAAAGAGGATATGTGAAAAGAAGTACCCCCGGTCCCTATAATTCATCCTCTGGAATCGGATATGATAAGGATTATCACTATGATTATAATTTTTTAAAGAAAACCGGGTCAATCGTAATTGACAGTGACAATATAGTTCATGTTGATTTTGAATGGATGTCTTTAAAGAGTGAAACGCCATTTAAGCTAAATTTTGTTCCCGAGGGAAAATACAGAATTTCTTTATCCAGTCCAGGATATCTTTCATTTGAAGATACAGTTAGTATTAAATGGGGAAAACAAAAAAAAGTATTTGCTTCATTGAAAAAAATTCAAACTATTGAAGATAAGGTTGGATATTTTGCACTAAGAAGAAATCTTTGGGGACTGTTTAGCGGGGCATTTTTGGGTTATGGGAGTTATTTAAAAATAAGTGCAAATATCCAATTTGATGAATATCTTTCGGCAGGATTGAGTTCCGGGGATCTCCACAAGGAAATTGGTGGAAAAGACAGTATGAATAAATATGCTTTTGGTCTTGGTGCAGTATGTATGCTACCAGCGGTGTACTATGGTTCAAAAGCAAATGAATTCAACAAGTTATTAATAAATAAAAAACCAAAAAAATGAGAACCTCCACGTTTATATTTTTATTATTTATGGCTTTATTAGCGGGTTTATTTATTTACTCGTGTGAAAATGATAGACACTGGTCTAATCCTCATGACCCGAACACAGATCTATTGCCTGAGGACTGGCGTCCAAAAAATTTAATTTTTTTGAAAATTTCCCCCTTTGAATTGGTTATTTATTGGGAATACGAACGAGATAATATCGGTGGGTTTAAACTGGAAAGAAAAATTAACGGTGGAAGCTGGGAAATAGAAAATGCTCTCATCGATAAAGGTTTGCGAGAATTAATTGTACAATTTGATGAAACTCCCGTGGACTCCCTGGATATTGATTTTAGAATGTTGGCACACGCAGGACCAAATCAATCTGCTTATGATACCACTATCATTAGTGAGGATGCTGTTAAAATAATATCTGTTGATTATGATATAGAATCAATGCACATTTCCTGGGATAAGTGTCAGCGTAATGATTTTGATTTTTATCAAATTCTTTATTCAGAAGATACAGAGGGCATAAAAACCATTGTTGACACAATATTACAGGTTGACTCAACCTCAATTTTGTTAGATGAATTTAATCCATTGAAGGAAAACTGGTTTTGGTCAAAAATTGTGACTAAAACAGGACAGGGGTTTCTTGGAGAGGGAAGGACAAACGATATTGAAACAGCACCCAATCCTTTGGATATAGTCTCCGTGGAATATGATTTAACTGAAATGATTATTACTTGGGAAAAGTCTGACGATTGGGATTTTGTTTCCTATGAACTATTGTATTCAGTTACTCAGAATGGATCACAAAATTCATTATTGATAACGACCGATAAAAATATCACAAATTATTTAACAACGGACTTTAATCCCTTACAAGAAAACTGGTATTATATAAAAGTCACGGATTTCTGGGGATTGAGCTCCACTGGCAATGGGATGACAAATGATATTGATGAACCACCTAACGCAATAAATATAACATCAATTGAATACGATATTTCGCCTTTACATATGATAATTTCATGGGAATCATCCCAGGATTGGGATTTTTCATCCTATAAAATACAGTATTCAGATACTGAAGATGGAGAAAGAACCGATATAGACACTCTATCAGAAATCAATACAAATTCCTTTGAAATACTGGAATTTGATCCAACCGTTGAAAAATGGTATTGGATAGTAACCACAGATCAATGGGGACAAGCCACACACAGTGATGGGTACATGGTTTATGATGAACCGCCATCCCAGGGTATGCTCTATCCAATAATCTATGAGAATGATTCACTCTTTATAAGTTGGGAACAGAATTTTGACGAGGACTTTTCATATTACAGGTTATTGGAATCAGGGTCGAGTTACATGGATAATCCAGATTCGATATATGTCACAGACAACAGAAGTGACACTACTTTTACGGTATCAGGCATAAATACTATAGATAATCGCTATTATCAACTAATTTACGAAGATATATGGGGATCTCAAACACCGACCGGTATTGAAGCAGGTATTCCATATACACGTTTTTTTAAAACATTTGGAGGCGCAAATGAAGATGTAGGCTATTCTGTAAAACAAACATCCGATGGTGGTTATATCGTTGCAGGATATACAAATTCTTATGGCAGTGGAAGCTATGATGTGTTGTTGTTAAAAACAGATTCTGATGGTAATGAATTATGGATGCAAACCTTTGGAGAGGGGTATGATGATAAGGGCTATTCCATACAAACGCTGGATGATGGTTTTGTTATTGCAGGATATACAAATTCTTATGGCAGTGGAAGCTATGATGTGTTGCTGTTAAAAACAGATTCTGATGGTAATGAATTATGGATGCAAACCTTTGGAGAGGGGTATGATGATAAGGGCTATTCTGTACAAAAAACATTCGATCCTGATGGTTTCATCATTACGGGCTATACGGAAACTGACTCTACAGGATTCGATATGTTTTTAGTGAAAACGGATTCTGATGGTAATCAAGAATGGACCAAAACCTATGGTGGAACTGGGACTGATAAAAGCTATTCTGTAAAACAAACATCCGATGGTGGTTTTATTATAGCTGGAGTTACTACCGCTGAATATGGTTTTGACATAAGGGTGGTCAAAACATATCCAAATGGAGAGGAAGAGTGGAACCGAGTTTTTGGGAATATTTTGAATGATTTTGGGTTTAATGTTGTTCAAACTGTTGATGATGGTTTTGTCGTTGTGGGATATACAGAAATTTTAGGTAGTGGTGAAGAAGATGTGTTGTTGTTAAAAATAAATGTTAATGGTAATCAAGAGTGGGCAAAACCTTTTGGAAGGAATGGTATTGATCATGGATACTCAGTTAATAAAGTTATTAATACGATTGATGATGATGGATTCATGATTATTGGATTTACGGCATCATTTGATGTTGGCAACAAAGATGTTTATCTAATTAAAACAAATGCTGATGGTAATAAAGATTGGGAAAAAACTTTTGGAGGAAATGATATCGATCATGGATATTCTATTCAGCAGACTGATGATGATGGATTTATCATAACGGGGTATACCAAATCAGAAGATTATAATGTTGATATATTACTAATTAAGGACCATCCTCTTGGAGTCACTAAATAAATTGTTCTACGTTTCCTGATTCCTGTTTCCAAAATAATAAATCAGGGTTAATTTAATTCCATGGATATCCCCGTACTTCAATCCGTGGATCGCACTTCTGTCTTATGGAAAGGTGTAAAATATCTGTTTTTTGGGGGATATGATTATCACCGTCATTCATCACTCCCTGAAGTCATTTCTGCTTTCCAACAGTCAGCAAAAGAGTTTGGAATAAACAGCGGAGGTTCTCTATGTACTACAGGTACTCATCCTTTTCATAAAAAACTGGAAAAGGAAATTGGCAGATTTATTGGATTTGAAGCTGTTGCCCTTTTCCCATCGTGTTATCTTGCCAACCAGGCATTGATTTACTATTTTAATAATTATAACTACGATATTTTTTATCCGGAAAAATCTCATCCCAGTCTTAATCCTAATGTAAACGGAAAATCATATTCTTATTCAAAATTGGAGAAATTAGAAAGTTCCATAGAGAAAACAGAAAATCCATTGATTATTGCAGAAAGTATCATAAATCACGGGAATGAAATTGCTCCCCTTGATGTAATGATGAGACGTATTCCCCAAGCACATTTTCTGATAGATGATGCCCATGGAATTGGTGTCATCGGAGAAAAGGGAAGAGGTATTTGTGAGCATTTTAAATTAGACAAATCCAATATTATTTATTCAGGATCGCTGAGTAAAGGAATCGGTGTCTTTGGGGGATTTATTACCGGATCTGAGCAATTTATCGAAAAAGTAAAAAATACAAGTCCCATTTACCAAGGTAGTTCTGCTTTACCAATTCCCGTGTGTGCTTCAGCTATCAAGTCAATGCAGATTCTGACAAATAAACCGGAAATGATTATAAAACTTAAAAAAACTGCAATTTCGTTTAAGAATTCTTTAATCACGGAGGGAATTAAAATTCCCTTATCGGAAACACCCGTTTCTGCTTTGAACATTACTGATAATATTAAAGTGAAAAAAGTAAAGGAAAATCTTGTAAAAAATAGAATTTTTCCATCTCTCATTCATTATCCCGGAAGTCCTACCGGTGGAATATTCCGTTTTGCATTGTCAAGTGTTCATTCACAAGATCAAATTGATACTCTACTATCCGTTTTATTGTCTACTTTGTAATAATATTCGATAATAAACCCGACAAGGATTTAGGGACAATACTGTAATTTTCGTTATGGAATCTGCGAATATCAGGAATTTTTGCATCATTGCTCACATTGACCATGGGAAATCCACTCTGGCAGACCGGTTATTAGAGGAGACCAAAACCATTTCAAAAAAGGATATGAAAGACCAGGTCTTGGACAGTATGGATTTGGAAAGGGAGAGAGGAATTACGATAAAAAGTCACCCCATTACATTACAATATGTTCATGAAGACGGGATCAAATATACTTTGAATTTAATTGACACACCGGGGCATGTGGATTTTTCTTATGAAGTATCACGAAGTTTGGCGGCGTGTGAAGGAGCACTCCTTCTGGTAGATGCATCCCAGGGAGTTGAAGCCCAAACGGTTAGTAACACTTATCTTGCACTGGATCATAATTTGACGGTCATCCCCATTATCAATAAAGTAGATTTACCAAACGCCCAAATAGAGGAGGTCACCCAGCAAATCCAGGAGTTAATCGGGTGCGGTAGAGATGAGATCATTCTCATCAGCGCAAAAACAGGAGAAGGAATAGACAGAATATTTAATTGCATTATTGATCGAATTCAACCTCCTGAGAATAACATTAATAACCCAACCCGTGCATTGATCTTTGATTCTATTTACGACAACTATAAAGGCGCAATTCCATACGTTCGTGTTTTTGACGGAATTATTAAACCGGGGATGACAGCATCTTTTTTTTCTCATGGATTTACATATGAAATAACGGAAGTGGGACATTTTGTGCTGAAACAAATTCCTCAACCGGAATTGAAATCCGGTGATGTGGGATATGTGCTTGCCAATATCCGGGATATCGGACACATTGAAGCAGGTGAAACACTTACAGTAACGCAAAGGAAAGCAGAAACTCCTTTACCGGGTTATAAAAAGATGAAACCCATGGTATTCTCCGGCTTGTATCCGGCTGACACGGAAGATTACGATCAGTTGAGAAAATCCTTAGAGAAACTTCGATTAAATGATGCATCTTTTACGTTTGAACCGGAAACAAGCGAAGCATTGGGATTTGGATTCAGATGCGGATATCTGGGATTACTTCACATGGAAATCATTCAGGAAAGACTTGAACGGGAATTCGAACTATCTCTGGTGACCACTTCACCCAATGTTCGTTACAAATTAACGCTAAAAAACGGAAAAGATATTGAAGTGGATACTCCCGCAAACATGCCTCCCCAAGGGGAAATCGATTTAATTTATGAACCGTTTGTTTCTTCAGAGATCATAACGCCAAAGGAATATATCGGTGGAATAATGACATTATGCCAGAAAAAACGAGGAGTGTATAAAACCACACATTATTTATCAACCGGAAAAGCCCAACTGCTTTATGAGTTACCGTTAGGAGAAATTATATTTGATTTTTATGATAAACTTAAAACGATCTCTCGTGGATATGCGTCCTTTGATTATCAACCTTTGGAATTCAGGGCGGGTTCATTAAAAAAATTGGAAATATTACTTCATGGAGAACCTGTGGATGCTCTATCCACTATTTGCCATGGTGATTATGCCTTTCATCGAGGGGTTGCTTTGTGTAGTAAATTGAAGGAATTAATTCCACGGCAATTATTTGAAATCGCAATCCAGGCATCCCTGGGAAATAAAATTATTGCACGTTCAACGGTGAAGGCTATAAAGAAAAATGTCACCGCTAAATGTTACGGAGGAGATATTACCAGGAAAAGGAAATTATGGGAGAGGCAAAAGGAAGGAAAAAAACGGATGAAATTAGTGGGAAAAGTTGAAGTTCCCCAGGAAGCATTATTAGCCGTATTACAACTTGACAAAAATTAAACCCAGTTCCTATTGGCTGGAATCCAGGAAACCGGTTTACAGCTTTATTCTATCTCTTCCGCTTATTTTTTTATATGAAGCAGGAATTTTCATAATTAATGCGGATGATCTCCCCATACTCAGGAATGGAGCGGATGTATTGATTCGCAACCTATTGGAATCAATGGGAATAATGGGGATTTACAGTACGGCAAGTATACTATTTATCGGATTTTTTCTCGTTTTATTCCTGCAGAGAAAAACACTGGCGATTTCAACATTTAAAAAAGAATTCCTTCCTTTTATGGTATTGGAAAGTTTTGTATGGGGTCTGTTCCTCTTTACAACAATGGGAGTGCTCCGTCAGATGTTATTTTCCAATCCTTCCGGACGGATTTGGTTTGGACAGATCGTTATGTCTTTAGGTGCAGGGATTTTTGAAGAAATAATATTCAGACTTCTACTCATCATTCTGATTGCGAAGGTACTTAAACTCATTTTCAATTGGAAAATATTTGCATGTCAGTTTTATTCGATCATAATCGCTGCTTGTTTCTTTTCATTATTCCATTTTGTCGGTACTTATGCAGACACTCCTGGAATATATCTCTTTTTCATACGGTTTTTTGGAGGATGTTTTTTAGGGTGTCTTTTTTTACTGCGGGGATTTGGAATCACCGCCTATACTCACTGCATTTATGATTTAATTGTTGTGGTTAATCTTACAGTTTGAATTGAGTTAATTTTGAATAAAATATTGCCAATTACCCTTTCAGCTACAATTTAATTCACCGTAACTTTTTACGTCATCATGAAATAAAAAATGGTCACGTATTTCTTTTTATTCATTTTCTTAATTACTTCACTTTCAGGCAATTCTTTGAATTCTCTGGAAATTACCTTTTACCCTGAATATTATTATTCGGGTATTATGCTGCAGGTAAAGGGTGAAGCAGAAAATGAACTGATTGGAAAGTCCTTTGATTTTTCTATCCCTGCGAACATAGATTCCGCTTTTCTCTTTCACAGTGTGTCTGAGAATGAACCTGATTTCATTAAATTATTCTCTCAGAAAAAAAAGGGTGAGGATTGGGTCAATATTTCAGTGATACAAAAAAGATTTGCATTTTTTATTTTTTACAATCCATTGGATCTATCAAAATCAGGCCGTTCTTTTGAATATAAGATCAAATCAAGTGTCGGAATTTTGAATCTTCATTTAACTTTTCAGGAACCGCTGGGAAGTCGGGAATTTATTATAACGGAAAAAAATTCAACTGTAATGTCTGATCAGCATGGATTTACTTTCCATGAGGTGCATCTCCTGGAAATAAAAGCTTATGAAGAAAGAATTATCAGTGGATCTTATCAAAAAACAGAAACCCGAACATCAATGGAATTACTTTCTTCTATTCTCCAAAACGAAGAAAAAATAGAATCAAATAATACTATCCGACAGGAAATTCCATTAAGACATCGTCTCCCATTATGGGAACCTCTCGCAGTGTTGGGAGGACTCTCAATCATAATAGGATTTCTCTATTTTCGGTCAAATAAAAAAGGATCAATTGATCATCAGGAATTTTGTACACAATGTGGTACAGAATTAAAAGTAAAGGATAATTTTTGTTCAAAATGCGGAAGGAAACGAAACTAATGTTCCCTGTAATATATGATTTTGGTACATTCAATCTATTTGGAAAAGAAATCCATCTTGTGATTTATTCTTACGGATTCATGTTGGTGGTTGCATTTTATACTTGCTTCTATTTCCTTCAAAAAGAAATTTGCAGACTCGGAAAAGATGTAAAATTGGCTTCCGATATAGTTTTTGTCGCTGCGGTAGGAGGAATTGTCGGATCGAAAGTTTATTACCTGATTGAAAATTTTGGCAGGGTTATTGATGATCCGATTGAAATGATTTTCAGTGGATCAGGTCTGGTATTTTTAGGTGGATTAATGGGTGGTACGTTGGGTGTAACCTGGGTAGTTAAAAAACAGAATTTAATCTGGTTAAAAATGAGCGATGTGGTAGCTCCGCTCCTGATCCTTGGTTATGGAATTGGCAGAACAGGGTGTTTTTTAGTCGGGGATGATTATGGGATTCCTACGCATTTTCCATGGGGGATTTCCTTTGAGAATGGATTACCACCTACAACCTATCAATCATTTCAATACAATTATCCCTGGATCAGTTTGGAAGGATTTGAATCGGGACTACTAACAGTTTTTCCAACTCAGCTTATGGAAACAGCAATGGCGTTGATTATTTTTGGATATTTATGGTCATATCGAACAAAAATTAGTTTCGATGGACAATTGTTTTTCATGTATCTTATTTTAGCAGGTTTAGAACGGTTTTTCATTGAATTTATTCGGACGAATGTTAAATATTTTTCCGGATTAACTGGGTCTCAAATTATTTCAATTTTCATGATTTTAATCGGGATTTATTTTTTAAGGTTTAATCGACAGGTGCATGTACCAAAACCGTCTGATTAATTTATTTTTTCTCTATTTGATTCTTACCTGTGTGATTGAGGGTAAAAATCCTCCATTCATTTATGATTATTTTTCTTATCCTGAAGAATTTTCACAAAATAATTTTCGTCCTGACAATTTCCAGATTGGGATAGATAACAGAAAATATTTTTTGGATACTCAAGCAAAAACAATCTGTGTGGTTGAAAGTGAAAAAATAAAATGGGTTGGTGGATTTGGTTTTGAGGATGATGAATTCATCACTCCTGTTTCCATTGCATATTCAAATTTATCGTTATTTGTTCTCGATCAGTCACAATCAAAAGTCACTGGATTTGATTCAAACCTTAATTTTATCTCATCTTTTGAATTGAACATCAATTACCCTGATCTCCTCACATTTAATCCATTAAACGAGTCTGTTATATTTTCCAATTCAGAGCAGACCTTATTCAAATATAAGTACGGTTTCAGTACAAAAGAAATCTTGATTGATTTAAATCAATATTCCCAAATTTCAGGTGAGGTCATAAGCATCTTTATTAGGGAGGATGGGATGATCGGATTATTGACCTCCAGTCCTGACATGGTTTCTTTTTTTAATTTGTCCGGACAATATTATAAATCGGTACAAATTTTAATAGAAATTCCAAGATGGTTGTTTTCAATAAACGGAGAATGGATTGTTTTTAATGAATTGGGATCATACGTTTTCCAAGAATCATCGGAAGATATCATTGTTCTGCCAATTCATAAAATTCATTTCATGACTGAAAATAACGGTCTGCTGTATGCCTTGTCTTTGGATGGGTATTATAAATTGTACTTTGAAGAATAAATATGAAATCTGGGGACTTTGTCTGGTAATCACAGCACCGGTTTAACCGTCATATTTATTTTGGGTATTTTGTTATCCACAGGATCAGCTCAAAACACCCATTTAAAAGTGGATACATTACTTATTTCTCAACCAGAAGAATTGATACATCTGAATCACCCGTTAATAATTGACACAACATTCTTTCTGTTTCATAAAAGTTCACTGATTGATTCATTTAATTTAGATCCTGTTGAAGGTAATTTGATTGTGACAAAAACTCTTCAATATCCTGTAACTCTTATCGCTACATATCAGGTATTGCAGGACCGATTACCACTTATAGTTGGTCCTTTGTATCATTCTTTTCCAATGGTTGATTCATTGATTTCAAAAAAGAGAAAAGATAAGTTGAAAAACGAAATAATCCAAGATTCGGACATTCTCAATTCCAAGGTAATAACTTCAGGTACATTTTATCGAAATGTGAATGTAAGTCCTTTGATCGGAACAAATTTTTCAGGGGGAATTCAATTATCACTGGATGGAAAATTATCGGATGATATGACCATTTCAGGTGTATTGACCGATCAGAGTATTCCTTTCCAGTCAGAAGGGTCCACTCAAACCCTCAGTGAAATTGATAAAATTTATCTTCATGTAAAACATCCCTATTTTTCCGTAACAGGAGGAGATATATCCTTTGAGAAAAATTATGGTAAATATTTGAATATAAATAAAACCATGATTGGTTTAAATAATTACTTTAATTTAAATAAGTGGAGTGGAGATTTTATTATCGGAGGGACAAAAGGAAAATATCATTCCCTCCTGTTTTTTGGTACTGACCGTAATCAGGGACCTTATTTTCTAACGTCAAAATCTGGAAATCGAAACATTGTGGTCATTGCAGGCTCTGAATCCGTATGGCTGGATGGGAAAAAACTGAGAAGAGGGAGAAACGATGATTATACAATTGATTACAATAATGCTGAACTAAGATTTACACCAAAAAGATTGATCCATTTTGATTCTGAGATATTTGTTGAGTACGAATATTCAGATTTTAATTATTCCAATGATTTACTTGGGGGATTAATTAAATTTGAAAAAAGTGAAAAAATAAATACTACCCTTTCCTGGATTCAGGAAAAAGATAAATTTAATAATGATCTTATTAATCTGAATGAAGCAGAACAAGATTCACTGGAATCAGTTGGAGATAAAGAATTTATATTATCAACTGCATCACCGGATTCAATAGGAGATTATATTTTACTGGAGGGGATTTTTATCTATTTCCCGGGAACTACTTCTGAAGACAAATACACAATTCGATTTTATTATGATGAAATAGGAAATTACATCAGGAAAATCTCTCCCGATGGAACACTTTATTATGAATACATTCCGGATAATTTAAAATCCACATGGAATGATTATTACAGTCCAATAAAAAATATTCTCAAACCTGTTAAAATGAATTATTATCATCTTCAAGGAAATTATCCGATCTCAGAAAAGGGATATGGAAAAGTTGAAATAGCACTGTCCCAAACTGATTTGAACACAGAATCATCCATTGACGACAAAGATAATGTCGGAATGGCATATAATTTTGATTTGCGATTGGAAAATATCACAGTTTCACGGTGGATTAATTTAGATATTGATTCAAAACATTGGCAAAGAGAAACACAGTTTCATTCTCTGGGAAATGATCGTGATGCCGGATTTTATACAAAATGGAATATCACTGAACCAGTATCCGGTTTCGAGGCGTTATCTGAAGGGAGGATGACTCTCAATGTTGAGAAATTTGGGTTTTTCAAAACGTCATTTGGAGAGTATAAGAATTCGGACCATGTAAAACAGCAATTTCTATCTGAAGGGGCAATTTCATTTAAATATATCCCTGAGATAAAATCTGTACTAAATATTGTAAGATCACCATCGGAAAATTATTATAATTCCATTAATAATTGGGTATTTCTTCCGGGAACACTCCATCCTTTTGTTGATGTGGTTTTTGAAGAATCAGAAGACAAATATTCATTTAATCACATAACGGGAGGATTTCTCTGGAATACAGAACACAGAAAAATGAAATTGAGTTACGGCAGGAGAGATGACTTTAGAAATAAGGAAGAAATCGATATCATGAGTCAAACAGGTGAATTAAAAATTGAACAATCTAATTATTCCGAATGGAATGGAATTTTACATTTAATTAAACGCCATGTGGTTTCCAATGCAGAAAACCCCGATTTGGACTATCTGCTGGGTGATTTAAAATTCAGTTACGGACAGAGATCAAGTGTAATAAGATGGGAGGGGTTTTTCAGATTGGAAGAATCATTAACGGAAACGAAAACGGTTGTCTATGATTCTGTAGGGACAGGATTAGGACGATATCGTTATGATCCTGAATATGATTCCTATTTTTCAGATCCTAATGGAGCATTTATAGCATTTACAGTTCCAACAGGACTTCGAAACCTCTCTACCCATTTTTCAAGCAGTCAAACATTGAATATTAGATTCCCGAAAAACAGAATCCCTATGTTTCGATATGGAAAAATAAGAATTATTTCACAGATGAATTTTCAAGGTAATGGTTTGGGGATCAATAAGTTTATTCATTTTAATATCAATGATACTAATACTCAATTAGCAAAAATGTCCTTGAAAAGTGAATATATTTTCAGACCGTTAGGACCTTTGAATAACGGGAAATTATGGTATAATTTTCAGAAGGATATGAACGGAAATGACCCTCGGGGATATCGGGTTCGAAAGGATAATATTTTAGGAGTAGAGTGGAAAAAAGCAATGAATGATTTCGTTCAAATTGAACATTTATCGACAATCAGACAGGCGGAAGTGACATCTCAATTTAATGCCGTGGATAGCCGAACACTCTGGTCAATTTGGATTGAAAATGGGATAAATACAGCACTGTCCAGTACCAATTATTTTCGAATTTTATCAACTATTGGCAGAGCCTCGGGGGAACATGAAGAAATAATTTATACGTCTGATGCCATGGGTCTGAAAACAAACAGTACTATTTTTTTTGGCAAAAAAAACAGAGGGGAATTTTCATTGGAATGGACAAAAATTTCTATTTCTGATCATTCGGTTAGTCTGCCACCGGAAGCGTTTCATGGTTTGTCGGAGGGGATTTCATTCAGTTGCAGTGGACGGGGAAGATTTGCTCTTGGCGAAAATATTTACCTACAATTGGATGTAAGATTAATCAATAATAAACGATATGATAATTTAATCAATGTAAATGCTGAAGTACGTTCCCATTTTTAATTTGTTCAGAGTCATTCTATTTATGAGTGTGATGTTTTCTCAGGGATATGTTGTCAAAACATCCGATGGGTTTGTATTACTGATCGATTCATCACTGACAGTATCTCTCTACCTGAAATCTCTTTTGAATTCAAATCATTCATGGGGAGATTCATATAAACTGACGGAATTTAAGCAAGGGAATCCAACAAAAATTACTTATGACCTTATTCGTGAAAAAATACACATTGACTCACTTTTTATTATATATCAGGAAAATGTTCAACCTAAGGTGCTTACCCGTTTCTTCCTTCCTCTTAAAAAAGTCCAATCCCTGCAGGAAGTAAATGCAACTATTCATAATCTGAAACAAACTTATAAGTTTGTTAAATCTGAAACTAATGTAACAATTGCTCGTTATTCTGAAAAAAAACTACTGGCTGTGGTAAATCCTGAATTGCATTTCGAAAATCATTTCAGCGGTATTTTTGGACTGTCAAACGAAAAGAATACCCTGGCTCTGAGTGGAGACATGGAGTTTCATTTTGAAAATCTCTGGAAAACTACCGGTACAATTGATATTCGATTGAAACGCTGGAAAGCAGAATCAGAAAAATTATTTTTATCTCTGAAGGAACCTTTTATATTTCGGCTTCCCTTCGGGGCTAAATTGGAATATCATTATGAAGTGAATGAAGGATACTATGTGAAAACTCAATCATCATTAGGTATATTATCCCGGGGATCAGACATTGGAAACTGGGAATTTTCCGGAGCAAATACACAAATAGAACCCACTGAAACAGGACGGGAAATTGGTTTAAATTTTTTAAAAGAACATTCTTTCAGTGTAACACATTCATTTGGTTTACAGAAACAAAAATGGCAGTCAAAGCAGGGATTGAATATGCATTCAACAGTGTCGCTTGGCAGACTTTCCGTTCTAAATGAATCTCATGCCATGTGGGAAATGAATCATCTGACTGAAATGATTCATTTATTAACATTCAAATCCGGGATAAAAGAAAAAATTGAATTTATGGGACTATGGAGCAGCAGGGATTCTCTGGAATGGAGCCAAATGATTCGTTTTGGAGGAGTCAGAAATTTACGTGGATACAGAGAAAACCAATTCTTCAGTGAGTGGGTTATTCTTCCGTCTATCGAGTTTTTTTACTATGCGACAAACAAGACGTCACTTTCTATTTTTACAGAAGGAGCAATTCAGGAAAATTACAAACCGCATCCATGGAATTATGGATTCAGTCTTGAGCAGAAATATTCAACCAATCATGTTACCATCAGTCTTGCATGGGGTAGAGATGACTCATTTTCTCAAGGAAAAGTGCATATAAATTTTGTTAATATATTATGATAAAATTATTTTTTTCTTTCATTTTTTCCTTATTTTTAATTTCCTGTGATATGAAAAGAGAATCAATCGGAGTAGATAATGAATTGTTGATTTTAACATCTGATAAGGATATGGAAACAATTGTATCTTTTTTTCAAAGTATATTCAATGATACCATTTTTACACCTCAACCTGAGCCGATCTATAAAATCAAGTTTGCTAAACCAAAAAATTTTTCAAAACTGAAACGACAATCCAATCTAATTATTGCATCTTTAGGAAATGATACACGGAACAACGGAACAAAACTGGTACAAAATCTTTTAGGAAAAGAAAAGTTTTTAGAGACTTTATTAAGTGATGACCATATTATTATATCTGAAAATCAATTTGCAGGGAATCAACTCTTTATGATAGTCAGCGCACCGGATGGGCAAGCACTAATGGAATCTCTTGATGGAAAGGAAAATTGGATCAAATCATTATTTGAAAAAAAATATGACCATCGCCAAAGTTCTTATTTATTTCGGGATGCGAGACAAAATGATATAGAAAAAAGGTTAATGAGTCAATATAAATGGACATTTAAAATTCCATGGGGTTGGGAAAATATCAAGGAAATTCCCGATTCAAATTTTATTTGGCTGGGGAAAGAATTTCCTTACCAATGGATTTCTGTTCATTGGAAAAATCAATCGAATATTCTCGATTCTTTATCCGTTGCAGACATGATTTTCCAATTTCCTTTTGAGATATATGGAACCGTTCGATTTGACACTTATAAGTTCAGTCTTTTAAGTGGAGGTGATAAATTTTGGTATGACTGGAAAGCGTCCGGTATTTGGGAATTTATTGATGAATCGAAAGGTGGACCTTTTTCCCTTTTCCTCAAATATGATGAATTAAATCAGCGAATTTTCATGATAAATACATTAATTCATTATCCCGGAGAAAATAAAAGTAATTACATGAGGCAGATGGATTTAATATCTTCCACAATTTATTTTGAGAAAATAAAGTGAAAAAAATATTAGTTACCGGCGCTTCGGGACAATTAGGAAGGGCATTTATTCGAAAATCAGAAGGGAAATATTCTGTGTTGGGGATTGGAAGAAATTCATCCAACCATTGTACATTTGAAAAGGGAGATATTACAGATAGGAAATTTATGAAGAAAATATTAAATGATTATTGTCCGGATATAATTGTTCATTTGGCAGCAATTACAGGTGTAGATGCTTGTGAACAAAATCCACAATTTGCAAATAATGTTAATACAATATCTGTTGAATGGATTTTAGATGAATTTTCAGGATATTTTATTTTTATATCTACAGATTATGTATTTGATGGAAAGGAAGGACCTTATTCAGAAGAAGCAAAAACAAATCCCATTAATGTGTATGGCAAAACAAAATTGGAAGCTGAATCCATTATACAATCACATTCCAAAAAGGGGTTAATTTTGCGCACCAATGTACTTTTTGATTATTCTGAATGGACTTCTGCAAGTTTTGTAACTTGGGTGGTCGAATCTCTTCGGAATAGAAAATCTATCTCCGTTGTTGTAGATCAATTTAATAACCCCATCTGGACTGATCATTTAGCAGAAATAATAATTTTACTAATGGAGATTGAAGCCATAGGACTGTATCATTCCGGTAGCATTGAATATGTCAGCAGATATGAATTTGCACGAATGATCGCAAGAGAATTTCAATTGGATGAAAACCTGATCACAACCATTACAACACAAGAATTGAATCAAAGAGCATTACGACCATTAAAAGGCGGGTTAAAAACAAAAAAGATAACTGATGATTTTGGAATAATGACCCCGTCTATGGTTAAAGCATTGTCATATATTTCGGGCAGAATATGAAAACTATAATCATTTCACCAACATATAACGAATGCAAGAATATTGCAACATTAATAGAATTAGTTTTCAATATTGACCCAAATTACCATTTACTGATTGTTGATGATAATTCTCCTGATGGAACAGCAAAAATAGTTGAAAATATTCGGGAAAAATATCCAAATCTTCATTTAGAAAATCGTCCCGGAAAAGCAGGTTTGGGAACCGCATATTGTTATGGATTCAGTTGGGCAATAAAACACGAATATGATATCGTGGTGCAAATGGATGCTGATTTAAGTCATGATCCTGTTGAAATTCCCAAAATGATCGATTTATTGAAAAATTATGATTTTATTATCGGAAGCCGTTATTGTGATGGAGTCAGTGTAGTCAGGTGGCCCATAAGAAGGCTTTTATTGAGTTATTTTGCCAATGTCTATTCAAAAATAATTACAGGATTACCTCTTTCTGATGCAACGGGGGGATTTAAAGTATGGAGAAAACAGACTTTGAAATCCATTGATCTGGAATCCATTCATTCTCAGGGTTATTCATTTCAAATTGAAATGAGTTTCCGAGCATGGAAAAATGGTTTTAATTTTATGGAACATCCCATCATATTCTTTGATCGTACGATAGGAGAATCAAAAATGTCAAGACACATTGTCTGGGAAGCAGTTTTTATGGTCTGGAAATTGAGAATGTTCAATTTGTTAAAGAAAATATAGAATGTTACCTGATATTTCCGTATTAATCGTAAGCTATAATGTAAGAGAATATCTTTTACAAGCGATTGATTCTGTAAAAAATTCCATTTATAATGGTCATATTGAAATTATTGTGGTTGACAATGATTCTTTTGACGGAACACTGCTGTCGGTACAAAAAAGACATCCTGATGTGACATTAATAAAAAATAACAGGAATGTGGGGTTTGGTAAGGCAAATAATCAGGTTGCCAGAAATGCAAAAGGGGACTTCCTTTTTATTTTAAATCCGGATACTATCGTGCAGGAAAATACGATAGAAACATTGGTAACATATTTAATAAATAATCTCAATGTCGGAATTGCAGGACCTAAAGTATTGAATTCAGATGGATCATTACAGTTAGCAAGTAAACGATCAATCCCAACTGTTTCTGTATCATTACCCAAAATTCTTGGACTGTCCAAATTATTCCCCAAAAATAAATGGGCAGGGAAATATAACCTCACTTATCTGGAGGAAAACAAAATTCATAAAGTCGAAGCCATCAGCGGTTCTGCTATGATGATTAGAAAATCCTCATTTGAACAATTAAATGGATTTGATGAGTCTTTTTTTATGTACGGCGAGGATTTGGATTTATGTAAACGGATTGTCGCACTATGTGAGGAAATTCACTACGTCCCCACAACTCAAATTATACATTATGGTGGAGAATCGGTACGATCTGCAAGATTTGACAGCATTAATGCATTTTTCGATTCTATGTCACTATTTTATAAAAAACACTTTTCCTCCACGACTAATTTTTTTCTGTCTATATTAATCAAATTAGGAATTTGGTTTAATAAATCAATTGCTTTTCTTAAAGAATGGAAATCCCAAATTATCTCAATTCTGCTGGACTGCATTATAGTCGGGTTTTCCTATCTGACCATAAATTACATTCAGTTTTATCCGAATGTTTATTTCATTTACAGTGGTTGGATATTTTTCTCTGTTTGTTGTACAATATGGTTATTCTCTGGATATATGTTTCACCTTTATGGGAAAAATATTTTATCCTATCATCATGCTTGTTATGCAGGAGTCACAGGATTCTTGCTTACATTGGCTTTGAATAGTTTTATTCATCCATTGGGTGATTTTCGTTTCGTGCTGGTCATGGGTTCTCTCATGGCGATGATATTACTACCCGCCTGGAGAATTATAGCTCATTTCTTGTTTTTGAAACTGTATGGAAAAAGAATTGGTGACAGACATAATCTTTTATTTACGCATAGAACACTTATTTTAGGATTGCCGTCCCATGCGGACTCTGTCATTTTAAAATTGAGGTATAAAATTGATTCCGGGATTGACATAATTGGGATTTGCAGTAAAAAATTATTTTCTGAAAACAAGAAATGGTCAGCTCCAATTCTTGGCTCTGTAAAACGGATTGGAGAGATCATTAAATCCTATCGAATAAAAGAACTCATTTTTCTTTCGAATTCATTTTCTAATAAAGAAATTCTATCCCTTATCAAAAATACAAAACGACTAAAGGTGATTTACCGAATTGTTCCCAGGGAAACTGATATTTTAATCGGAAAAACATCCGTAGATCATTTTGGAGATTTGTCTTTAGTCTCGGTTGATATTGCCTATCATAAAATAATTAATCGTGTGATCAAACGATTGTTTGACATTTCCTTTGCATTTGCAGGAATGGTTTTATTGTCACCAGTAACTTTATTTATGTTTTTAAGAGGAAGAAGATTAGATAAAATTCACTTCTGGGATAAGGACGGAAATCAATTTTCCGGTCATTTATTTTCTCAATCACGAAAAAAAACGGTACAATTTCTGCCATTACTTTGGTCTATATTTTCCGGGAGAATGAGTTTTGTAGGCGGAGCATTGGTACCCGGTAATGAACCTGACCCCGAATTATCTGGTAAACCTGGACTCACAGGGATTTACCGGTTAAAAAACATCAAACCACAAGAAGACAGGTATAAACAGGCTGAATATTATTATTTACAAAATCAGGGATTTTTACTTGATTTGGAACTATTAATCCTGACTGTTTTCATGGGAAGTAAATGAACTATTATTTAAATTTTGAGGAACCACTAAGGTCTCTTGATGAATCCATAAATGCAATGAGTGCAGAATCCGGTTTATCTATCAATCAAACCGAAAGGCTAGATTCTTTAAAGACCGAAAGGGAAAAAGAAATACTCAAGATATTTTCCAAACTCAACAGTTGGCAAAAAGTGCAATTAGCCCGTCATCCTCAACGTCCATATACTTTGGATTATATTCAAAGTTGGTGTCCGGCTTTTTTAGAATTACACGGAGATAGAACTTTTCATGATGATCCGGCTGTTATTTCAGGAATTGGTAAGATTGATTCCGTTCCTGTTGCAATTGTCGGACAGCAAAAGGGACGAAATACAAAAGAAAACATATATAGAAATTTTGGGATGATGCGTCCGGAAGGATATCGGAAAGCGTTCAGGGTTATGAAATTAGCAGAAAAATTTGGGTTACCTGTCATATCCATCATTGATACTCCCGGCGCTTACCCCGGAATTGGTGCGGAAGAAAGAGGTCAGGGGCAGGCAATAGCAAAAAATATAATGGATATGTCATCCTTAGAAGTTCCCATCATAGGATTGGTTATTGGAGAAGGTGCCAGTGGAGGAGCATTGGGGATTGGAATTTGCGATCGTTTTTTTATGCTCGAAAATACGTGGTTTTCCGTTATAAGCCCTGAAGGATGTGCATCAATTTTATGGCATGACGCATCCCAGGCTGAAACTGCAGCAAACGCACTGAAACTTACACCCGAGTTATTACACAAAACCGGAATTTGTGATAAAATTATTCCTGAACCAATAGGTGGCGCACATAGAAATTGGGAAGAAACTTTTAACACCGTAAAGTCGGAGTTGTTGATGGCAATTAAAGAATTTGCATCCGATACCTCTGAAAATTTCCTAAAACAACGAATAAAAAAATATAATTCGTTAATTAGCATGGAATAATATTTTTCGTTTAAATTAAACTTCGTTTTTAGTTGAATAGAAATAGTTTTTAAATTGGCTAAATCACATAAACACATTTATTTCGTGGAGATTAATGTATGATACACTTTTCATCTGACAGCAATTATTTTATTAAAAGAGGTATTTTCTTCCTTGTTTTTTCGCTTTGTTTCCTTTGGTCTGAGGAAATAGCTTATAAAGAGTTGGAACTGGAACTGGATTTGGAATCACGATTTCTGAGCCGTTTGGAAAGAATCGTTGGAAAGGAAAGAGTGATGCTTGAAGTTGACATCACCCTTGAATATAAGGAGGTGAAATCCAGTGAACCACAACTATCATTGAGAAGAGTTTCCGGTTTACCTACCCGTCCTGCAAAACTCCCCGGTTTTGCACGAATATCCCAGGATATCTCTGAAAAAAAGAAAGACAAAAAGCTTGAAATAACCGGGATGATGGTGAAATTAATATTGGATAAAAGTTTATCAAATAACGTAATAGAGACTGCAAAACAAGTTATTTTAGGGCATCCGGTATTTAATTCTGTTGATGGTGGTGAGCTAAAAGTTGAAACAGTAAGTATGGTAATTTCTCCGGATATATCAAAAAGTTTAAAAGGATTAGCAGACGGAATGAACCGTTCCATTGATAGTCAAATTGCAACGGATAGTTTAAGGTTAATATATGATGAAAAAGAATTTAGCCTTGCATCTCAGGAAATGAAAATCACTGGTATAGCAATTGCCGGGTTTGGATTGATACTTATCATAGGTATTTACATTTTATTAAATGGAGTCAATAAAATTGTTGGACAACAGGAACGAAGTAATGAATTATCTGTGAATTTAGCAACTCCAGCTGCACCTCCTGCAACCGTTAGCGAATCTGATAAAGAAATGAATATCAGTATAAATCATCCTATTGAATTGCTACCTCCTCCGGAAAAGGAAGAAAAAGTGGAAATTGCCAGACCTTACTCACCATTTGCTTTTATACGGCAAATTAGTAATGATGAATTGTTAATACTGTGTAAAGATACTTCTGTTAAATCCATTGAGGTTCTGGCAAATTACTTACCCCCGGAGAGAACAGCATGGTTATTAAATCAATTAGATGATGATAAGTTGAAACAAGTGTCAACAGATCTTGCCAAGGGTCAGGTATGGACTAAAACTACTGTTGAATCTGTTAAAGAAGAATTGTTAGAGAAATATAACAATCTTATAAATCCCGATGAGATTAGTACAGGTGGTATTTCTGATTATGCATCTTTATTAACTTCTTCTCCCCAAGTCAGCGCTTTATCAGATCGTGTATTGGAATTGGTTGGTGAAGGAACTAACGGAGAATTGCGAAAACAGGTATTTCCCTTCAGAGATATTATTGAAGTAAATACGGATGATTTGAAATCTGTCCTTCAAAATGTTGACAGAGGAGATATTGCATATGCATTGGTTGAGCAGGATGAAGAACTTGTTGAAAAAATGCTTGGAGCAATGGATCCTGACATGGCAAGAAGTATCAGTAAAAGAATAAATTTACTTGAAAACATTTCACCGGATGTTATTTTTGGTTCCCAAAGAAGAATTATTAATGCGTTGCGACCCATTATTATGGGTGAGGCTGAAGATAATGCTTAAACTCATAAAAAAGAACCTTCCACCTGGAAAAATATTTTTAATCCTGATTGGATTTATTTTAATTAATGGGTGTGGAGCAAAACGATATGGCATGGAACACGTTGATCCAAATACATTTGAAAGTTTAGCAGAGATGGGCGCCTATTATGATTGGTGGTTAAATAATTTGAAAGAAGAAAGAAATGAAGCATTAAAGGAAGCAAAGGAAAAACTGGATAAGGAGTTAACCAACGCCGGGAAAAAAGCAAAAAAGAAATCCAAGCAAATTCTAAACCACAGGGAAAAAGTGTTAGCTGATTTCGAAGAGGGTGTTCAGGGGTGGAAAATGAATAGGGCTATCAGAAAAAAAATAATACGTTTGGGATTGGATGCATTGAAAAATGATTATGATAATCAAATTATGGAACATGATAATAGATTACAGGAAGGATTATCAGGAGAATCAGACAGAATAAAAAATAATTACCGGGATCAGTATTTTGCTGAAGAAGCAGAAATGATGGCTAGGCTGGAAAAAGCACGAAATTTGATTTATGACCAAAAAGACAGGATATCCAGTAAAAGCGAAACCACAATGCTAAACGCCCAAATTCAAATACAGAAAAGAGATATTGCTCAGGTAGAAAGGGAAACTGGAGCATTGCAGAGTGAAATTACAATTTATTATAACAAAGGGCAGTTAACAGAATCCAATGCTTTATCTGCATTCGATTATATTAATTTGTCAGCAGAATATTTTTATGCAAATGAATATTATGAAGCAATGGTAGCCTGTAAAATGGCATTGGATATTGAACCCAATATGTATGTAGCACTGGCACAATTGGGTTCTGTTTATTATATGATGGAATATTACGATGATGCTGTAGCATCTTATGAGAAAGCATTGGAAATCAATCCTGAAGCAACAGATATTCAGGTGTTATTAGCAGATTTAAAAGCAAGAACCAATTAGAGACTTAAATGAAGTACATTAAAATTATTTTATTCACTTTCTGTTTTATTCTGATTTTTGATTCTGTTCAGGGTCAAGCTTCAACTGAATCATCAAAAAAATCCAAATCTGTTAAATCCAAGAAAAAGAAAAAGCTGAAAAAACGCAGAAAAAAGACTCCAAGGATCATATTAAAGAAATTTTCTAGAGACAGTATTAAAATTGAACAATCTTATAAGAAAGAATTGTTGAAAATTAAAAGATCCCGAATACAGGGATTAAGGGATGCAAAAAAGGGTTATACACCGGAAGTTAAAGCAGAAATTGAAAGGGATAATAATTCACTGGAAGCATTGGTTAGAGACACCAAACGACTAATAAAAATTCTTAAATCAAATATCAGATCAATGGAATCAGGATTGAGTTTTTTAGGTGAAGGTCAAAAAATTCAAAAAGCTGAGATTTATGATCAAATTGCTCAACATGAATTTGACATCCAACTTCTGGATACAACTGCAAAAATCATTACGAAAGGGATTGCATTGGATTCGACTTTGACACGTAAAGTCATGAAATCCAGAGCAATGACCCTTGAACTTTTTGATAAACATAACGAACTTTATACTGAAACAATTTATAATAAGAAAATTGAAATGCTTGATAACAAATTTCGGGAACGAATGAGAAAAACGGAAGAAAAGGTGAATTTCATTTTAAGGGATGTTCATAAACGTGAATTAAATCGAATTGGTGAAATGAAAGATCGATATGAGGTGCAAATCTCTCCGTTGGAATCAGAAGCTCAAATTTTACAGGACAGTTTGGATATTTTAGCAATTCAGGCACTCACCGGAGATGAAACATTGGACAGCTTATATCTCAGGAGAAAAGAAGTTGAAAACGAGAATGTTTCACTGGGTAAAAACCTTAATGATCTTAAAAAAGGGATTGGTGGAGCTACATTTAATTTTGTGACTCTACTTTTACAGCAGGCAGAAGAAGCTTTAGAAACTAATGATATGGGTACTGCAGAGCAAAAGTGTTTAACAGCCATTTCCCTTGCTCCCGAATACCCAAACAGTCACATCAGATTGGGTTCGATTTATTTTGTTATGGGAGAAGAGGAAAAAGCAAAGGATGCCTGGGTTCAGGCATTAGCATTACAACCAGAAAATTCAGAGTTGAAAAAATTCATGTTCGTCCATGGGTTGTTTTAGTTGATTTTTGTTTAAGATTCAATAAAAATAAAATATAATTAATCCTACCATATGGTGGGATTTTTATTTACATGCGGTAAACTGGAGGATGTAAATCGGGAATAGGATTCTGCAATACTGATTTTAATCCTTCAGAAAGATATTTTCTTGTCTGGGTCGGTTCAATAACTCCATCGTCCCATAATCTTGCACTTGCATAGTATGGATGCCCTTCTTTTTCATATTTTTCAAGTACAGGATCCCGAATTTCTTTTTCTTCTTTTTTAGATAAAATTTCCCCTTTTGATATAATTTGTTCTTTTTTTACAGTTACCAACACATCTGCCGCCTGAGATCCTCCCATAACAGAAATTCTTGCATTTGGCCACGTCCATAAGAATCGAGGTTGATATGCACGTCCGGACATTGCATAATTTCCCGCTCCAAAACTACCACCGATGATCACTGTTAACTTCGGAACATTTGCAGTTGCAACAGCCTGAACCATTTTAGCTCCGTCTTTTGCAATACCACCTTCTTCCGCTTTTTTGCCTACTATAAAACCGGTTATGTTCTGAAGAAAAATAATCGGAATCTTTCTGTGACAGCAGAGCTGAATAAAATGAGTTCCTTTTAGTGCAGATTTACTGTAAAGAATACCGTTATTTGCGATAATACCCACAGATATTCCATGAATTTTTGAAAATCCGGTAACCAGTGTTTTTCCATAGTTTGCTTTAAAATCATGGAATTGTGAACCGTCCACAATTCGTGCGATTATTTCGTGAATATCAAAAGACTTTTGATGACTCAAATTTGTTACTCCGTAAATTTCTTCTGCATCGTACATTGGCGATTCAAATTCAACCGGAAAGGATTTTGCCGTATGATTTATATTTTCCATAATATTTCTGCAAATCTGCAAGGCATGTTTATCATCTTTAGCAAAATGGTCCGCTACACCGCTTTTTTGAGTATGGAGTTTTGCACCTCCCAATTCTTCCGCAGTGGAATTTTCTCCGATTGCCGCTTTTACTAATGGAGGACCACCAAGAAAAATTGTTCCGGTTTTATTGACAATTATGGATTCATCTGACATAGCCGGAACATAAGCTCCTCCTGCTGTACAACTTCCCATGACAACTGCAATTTGGGGAATATTTTTCGCTGACATCTGAGCCTGATTATAGAAAATTCGTCCGAAATGATCTCTGTCAGGAAACACTTCATCCTGTTTTGGTAAAAATGCACCACCACTATCAACAAGGTAAATACATGGAAGGTGGTTTTCCATTGCAATTTCCTGGGCACGTAAATGTTTTTTGATAGTGATTGGGAAATAGGTTCCTCCCTTTACAGTAGCGTCATTAGCAATAATCATACATCGAATGCCGTGAATTTTCCCGATCCCGGAAACCAATCCTGATGCAGGCAGCGGTGATTCATATACTTCGTAACCTGCCAGGGGGGATAGTTCTATAAAAAATGATTTCTTATCCAATAGGAAATTGATACGATCTCTTACGGTTAATTTTCCTCTTTTTATGTGTCTTTCAACGGAATCTTGTGATCCCATTTTCTCAATTTTAGAAATAGTTTGACGTAGTTTATAATTGAGTTTTTTATTCTTTTCGTAATTCTCAGAAAATTCCTGAGAATGAATATCAATTTTTGATTCAATGCTGTTCATTAATTCTGAACTTCAGATAAAAATGAATTAATAATTTTACCAGCATCATCCAATTTTTCTTTTTTTATTTCAGTAGAAAATCCTGAATCTTCTATGATGGAAACTGCTTTATCTGTAGCAATATTTCCCTTTGCACCGGGAGAAAATGGACATCCTCCAATTCCTCCTGTAGAAGCGTCGAATGTAGTGATCCCGTTGTCCAAACCGCATTTCAGATTTTCTCCTGCTTTTCCAAATGTATCATGAAAATGTAAGGCAAATTGTGATGGGTTGAATTCTGTAAATAAAATGTCTAAAAGAAATTGTACATTTTTTACTGTTGCTTTTCCTGTTGTATCACTGAGGACGAATTCCCGAATGATTTCAAATTGATGTAACTGATCAATTACTGTTTTTACCATTTCAGGTTTTATTTTACTCTCATAAGGACAATCCCAGCAGGTGGAAATATAAGCTCTAACTTTCATGTTTGTTTCTTGAGCATAATCAACAATTTCTGAAATTCGATCCATGCTTTCAGTGATGGAACAATTAGCATTTTTTATATTAAATGCATTACTTGCTGCTGTGATCACCGAAATAGATTTAATACCGTGTTCTTCTGCTTCTTGAGCTCCTTTTAAATTTGGAACGAGAGCAGTGTAAGTGATGGAATCATGACGAATAATATTTTCAGAAACTTCTGATGAATCTGATAATTGAGGAACCCATTCGGGATGGGAAAATCCCGTAATTTCAATTTCGGATAAGCGGGCTTCACTCAGTTTATTTATATATTTTATTTTTATATTAGTCGGTACAGGAACGTCAATACTTTGAAGTCCGTCTCGGGGACCTACTTCTACTATTTTGATATGATTATTAGATTGATTCACTAACAATCCGAATTATAGGATTGAAAATAATTAAAAATAAAAATTACGGTTATCTACGATTTCAGCTTCTGATTCTTGTTGATCCAGCCATTCATTAAAAGTGCGGTTCTGTTTCTGGTTAATCAAAGTGGACTTGATGCCATCTTTTTGAATTTCAAATTGAGTAGAATCAAGTTCGGCGACCTCCATCAAATGGACGATTGCATGACCTCTGGATGTTCGTAACGGACCTATAATGTCTCCCGGAAATGCATTTAATAATGCTCCAACTATAAAATTACTTTTTCCGACAGATGTAAAGCTGCGATTAAGCGTTTTTGAATCACTTTTAACTCTTTCCAATCCGTCATTTTGACTGACCAGATCATCCATGGTCATTCCACTGTTGATTTGATCCATGAGAATTTGTGATAGAGTTTCAGTTTCTATTCTTGTGATTTCATTTGTCAAATCCCTGTTAACACGACTTTTAACATCCTCAAATGATTTTACACCGGGAGGAGAAATTGAATCAAGGGTTGCAACAACATAGTAATTGTCATTTTCCAACGGATCGGAAACTGCTCCGGGTTTTATGTTGTATGCGAATCGAACTGCATTGCGGATAAATCCTAATCCGGAGACATAATTTGCCTCTATCTCCAAATCATCTGCGGAATTAACATCAACTTTATGTGTATCTACAGCGGCATCAAATCCATAATCCTGAGCATCGTAACTAAATAAAATAGCATTTTTTCTCAACTCATCCAATGTGGATGGACTGGCATCAATTTTTAATAAAATGTGTGCGGCATGAACCTGTTCATCATCTCCTTCATTTTTTTTCTCGAATACTTTAATTATGTGATATCCAAAAGCTGATAGAACAGGACCTACAATTTCATTTGGTTTTGCATTAAACACAGCGTCCTCAAAAGCCGGAACCATTTGACCTTTACTAATAAAACCAAGATCACCTCCTTTTCCAGAATCAGGACTGAACTGATTGTTTGGATCTTGGGTGTACAGGTTTGCCAATTCAGCAAAATCTTCTCCTGAATCAATTTTAGCTCTGAGCTCTTGTGCTTCCTCTTTTACTGAAATTGAATCAATTTCAGCAGGAACCTTTTTCCACGCAATATAGCTCAAAGAACGAGTTTCCGGTTTTTCAAATTCATCCAGTCTATTATTATATTCAGTTAATAACTCTTCATCTGACGGTTTCAATGAATCTACATTCACCATTGCATTCGTCACATGAACTGCCTCTATGGTATATTGAACATTCCTTTTGATAAATTCATCTTTAACTTCCTGATCTGTTGCGGAAATGGAAGAAAAAAGAATTTGACGGAGTTTATAGTCAGGAATGTAAGTATCTTTCATGAACTGTTCAATAGGTGCCCATTCATTACCTTCAGGGCTGGAAATGGCTAAATCATATTTTACCGGATCAAATTCTCCTAAGGTCTGAAAATTAGGATTGGACTTTAAAAAAGCTGGAGGATTATTTTTCATATGATAAATGACTTCATCATTAGTTGCTTCAATCTTTAATTCTTTGACCTTTTGAGCAACCAGAAAATCTCTTACAATATTGTCCCAGACCTGTTTGCGGGTCTGGTCTAATGTTCTGTCATCAATGGTTTGCCCGTCGGCACGTGCCTGGTCTATCCGATTACCTACAAGGCGGGTAAAAAAATCAGGAGAAATAATTTCCCCGTTCACCGCTCCTATGGCATCAGATGGGCTAATTCTGCCAAATAATTGATCAAGAATATTCGCACCGCCCACAAGTCCACCCACGGTCATACTCAATACAAACATGATGAGTAATCCCCAGAGAACAAAATGCATGCGGTTCCGCATGGAAGTCATTAAAGCCATTGTATATTTTCCTTAAATTTATACATCATAAATGGGTGCGAATTTACCGAAACGAAAGGTGTGAAACAATCGTAAGGATAATCCAATTTTTCATTTTATTCAAAAGAAAAAATGAAATTCATAATATTAATTTAATTGACATATTTGAATGAAAATAAAATACGTGTTATTTATTTTAACCATGTTTCCGCTTCTCCACGGAGTGGAACTTACTCTTGAAAATATATATAAAAACGGGTCATTCCAGACAAAAGGAATGGGGCGATGGAAATGGATGCCGGAGAGTGATGATATATTAATTTATCATAAAGCCCATGGAGACACGGTCAAATCTTTTCTGCGGGTGAATCCGGGATCCGGTGACACGACTATTTTTGTTTCCCATGATAAATTAAAGTATAACAACAAATCATTCCATGTTTCGTCATATTCTTTTAATAAGGGTGGTATAAAAATGTTGTTAATGACAAACCGGGATAAAATTTGGAGACATTCTTTTTCAGGAAAATATTTTGTTTATGATTTAATAAGTGAAAAGGTAATCCAAATTTCAGATGAAGATTCTCATTTACAAAATGTGAAATTTTCACCAGGCGGAAAAAAAATAGCTTATGTAAAGGAAGATTATAACCTCTATATGTTTAATTTGAAAACTTTTAGGGAAAAACGACTGACACTGGACGGATCTGAAACGATCTTGAACGGTCATTTTGGGTGGCTTTATGAAGAGGAATTTAGCGGATACGATGCGTACAGATGGTCTCCGGACAGCCGGTATATCTTCTTTTTTCAGGAAGATCAATCCAATGTGAAAAAATTTCACTGGCTGGATGAACGTGAACAATATCCACAATTAAATACGGTTTATTATCCGAAAGCGGGAGAGGAAATTCCGAAAATAAAAATGGGAATAATTCATGTGAAAAGCGGAAGGATAAAATGGTTGAATGACGATGGTGCGGAGGATGTGTATTATCCGAGGGCTGTTTGGCAAAAAGATAAAATCATCGTGTTCCGGTTAAACCGCAAACAAAACCAATTGGATCTACTTCGATTCGATCCACGAAATTTAGAAAGGGAAATCCTCTTAACTGAGAGAGATTCGTGCTGGGTGGATCTTCATGATAATATAAAAATCCTCAAAGATGGTTCATTTATTTGGACATCCGAACGGTCGGGATTCAATCATATTTATCATTATGACAGGGATGGTATTTTAAAAAAACAATTGACAGGTGGGAATTGGGAAGTGCGTAAAATTATTGATGTGGATCAAAAAACTGATATTATCCATTTTACGGCAACCAAAGTGTCTGAATTGGAAAATCATTTATTTTCCGTTTCGCTTGAGGGTGGACAAATTAAAAGACTTACAAAAGAATCCGGATGGCATACGGTATCCATTTCTCCTACAAAAAATATTATGATTGACTCATGGTCTGATGTAAAAAATCCAACCACATCTCTATTAAAAAATATCAAAGGTGAACACATCAAAACTTTGTCCATTCCCGACATGAGTATTTTTGACGGAATAAATTGGACTTATCCTGAATTCGTCACCGTTCACACCTCAGATGGTACTTCCCTGAATGCTAAGATCACCCTTCCGTGGAATTTTGATCTATCAAAAAAATACCCGATTTTAGTAAACACTTACGGTCTTGCAGGTTCCCAAATGGTGACAAACAGGTGGAGAGGAAAAGGATATTTTTGGCATCAGTACATGGCAAAGAATGGATTTATCATTTTTTCATTGGATAATCGCCAAACAGGAGGGCGGGGAAAGGCATTTAAAAACCTTGGTTATGGTGATTTAGGGAAATGGCTCATCCATGATCAAATTGAGGGAATAAAATTCCTTGGAAAGTATTCTAATGCAGATACATCCCAAGTGGGAATCTGGGGCTGGAGCGGAGGAGGATATGCAACGGCTTTGGCTTTGACCAAGGGAGCAGATGTTTTTGATGTAGGCGTTGCGGTTGCATCGGTAACGGATTGGAAGTTGTACGATGCAGCCTATACGGAACGCTACATGGGTTTGATATCCGAAAACGAAGCGGGTTATGACAGCGCCTCGGTTTTTTCTTACATTGACAGATTCAAGGGAAAATTGCTGTTAATTCATGGAACAGGTGATGACAATGTTCATGCTCAGAATTCCATTCAACTGGTGAATAAATTTGTGAAAGCCGGGAAACAAATTGATACCATGTTCTATCCATCCCGGAATCATGGTATTTATGGAGGAAATGCATCCTTTCATCTCAGGGAGTTGATGACGAATTATTTTCTTAAAAATTTGCAGAATTAAAATTTTTAGAATATATTTCTATTTGACAGGGTCTAATAAATGATGAGTTTAATATTATTTTTGAAAAAAATAAAAATTGAGGTATTATATGTTTAACTACAAACAAACCATTTTTATTCTAATTTTTACCAAAGTTGTCATTGGACAATCATTTTTATATAATCCCGGAGAAACGCATTCTCAAATAGAATTAGATAATTTTGTAGCACCAACAGGAACCATCCAGAATATTTCTGATGATTCTTTATCTCTTGCTGTTGTTCGGACGGAATTATTCTTACCAACGGACTGGACAAATAAATTATGTTTCGGTGGAATTTGTTTTCCTCCGGAATGGGATAGTCTTGCCACAACCAGCGCCGATGCTCCTTTTTACCAAGAACCAATCCCTCCTGATAGTACCATTTATTTTTCTGTTTGGTTTACAGCTTTTTCAGAATATGAAGGAACGGCTACCGCTACTATCAAGATATTCGATCTAAACAACCCGGATGATATAATAATCCAAACTCACATGGCAAGTACTTACAATTTTATCGTTGTCAATGTCTTGAATGACTGGAATTTAGTGGGATTACCGTTAAGTGTTGAAGATGCGGGATATTCCACAATTTTCCCTGATGCCATTCCCGGTACTCTGTATGGATTTTCTGATACGTATTACCAAACTCAAGAATTGGAAGAAGGAGTTGGATATTGGCTTAGATTTGAAAATGGAGAAACTTCCGCAATTTTCGGAGAGTCAATTCCGGATTTATCCTTGGATTTGAATGCAGACTGGAATCTAATAACCGGAATTTCAGATACAATAATGTTAAATCAAATTGAAGATCCAAATGGAATAATTATTCCTGGGACATTGTTTGGTTTTAATGGAACATATAATCAGTCATCTTATATACTCCCCGGACACGGATATTGGGTACGAACAACCGAAGCCGGTGAAATAACTCTTACTTCTGACTTAATGATAACCAATAAATTTAATTATTTTGATCGGACTCAAAATGCTAATATTATTGAGATTAATGGACAAAAACTATTTTTTGGAATATCCATTCCAAATGACGAAATCCTAAGTTATTCCCTACCTCCAAAACCTCCAATAGGTGCATTTGATGCTCGTTTTGACGGGGATAGAACGGTAATAAATAAATATGGAATAATTGAGATCATGAATCCAGATGAATCGCTGATCATATCATCCGACCTTTCAAAAGTTGAAGGGAATTGGATACTGAAAAATCCTGAAACGGGAATTAAGTATCAATTAGAGGGAGAAGGAAATATTACCATTGAAGGACAATTTGAGCGATTGATTTTGGAAAAAGCAAAGGATAGATCAACTCCCAAATCCTTTCAGCTGGTGAAAGTTTTTCCAAATCCATTTAATCCGGTGACAAACATTAGTTTTTCTTTACTGAATGGTGAAAATTTGGAACAATTTGTATCCATCAAAATATTTGATCTCACAGGTAAAATGGTAAAAGAATTATTTACAGGTAACATGAAGAACGGTGAACACAAAATTCAATGGGACGGGACAAATAATTTTGATACTCATGTCAGCGCCGGGATTTACCTTTTAAATGTTAATACTAATACGCTCAGCCATTCTGAAAAATTATTATTTCTAAAATAACCGGATTTATTTTATAGAGCCATCCATTGGTACTATGTCACCGGTTTTTGTTGTCGCACCGGCAAACGGGTGACATCCGGACATCACATGTCGGGAAAATCGCCGGTTCCGACAAACATTCTTTTTATATTTTACCCAATCTGCATATTAGATTTCTTGTCTAAAAAATATGCCTAAAACACAAATTAGATTAACTCTTTACAAAAAATGGAGTGAATTGACCCCCGAAAATCGGGGCAGGCTGTGTCCACTCATTTCCCGATTAATTGGGGCAATCTATAATAATAATAACTTGAATAAAATTTGAAAGGATCATTTATTTCCAATGTGTATGCTCAACGGTTTATTTAAATTTATTTTAGTGAAAGGGGCCGTAGCTCAGTTGGGAGAGCGCAGCGTTCGCAATGCTGAGGTCGTCGGTTCGATCCCGATCGGCTCCACTAGATTATTTAAAACGAAAGTAAATTAGATATTTGAAAATTTGGTCGTGCTGGATGGGGAGGTAGCGGTGCCCTGTAACCTGCAATCCGCTCTAGCAGGATTAAAGACATGGTGCGGCAATTACCCCGCTTTTAAGATAAAATAAGTGATGTTGAAGTTTCAATTCGTCGCGGTGGTTTACCTGTGAACCCCGTCAGACCCGGAAGGGAGCAGCGGTATGCAGTCTGAATCAGGTGCTGGCGAACACTGGAATGGAGTTAACTGTTTCATCATAATTGCGAAAGGAATTGTCCAACCCTGGTGCGCGACCATTTTTTACTGATTCTATTATAAGATTCATTCTTTTTCATGTGTAACTTTAACTTTTGAATTCAGTGTGAAATTTATCGTTTAATCAATGGCTCATCAGATACTCTCCCTAAAATGGCGTCCTAAAACTTTTTCAGAAGTAATTGGACAGGATCACATAATGCATACTCTGACAAATGCATTTAAGTCAAACCAGGTGGCTCAGGCATACATGTTTACAGGACCTCGTGGTGTGGGAAAAACAACAACTGCAAGAATCGTTGCTAAGGCGTTAAACTGCCAAAATAAACCCGGAACCGGTTGTACGGATTGCACAAATTGTCATGAAATATCTGAAGCACGGAATTTGGATGTACTGGAAATAGACGGAGCATCCAATCGGGGAATTGATGAAATACGAAATATAAGGGAACTCATCAAATTCCCGCCTATGAATTCGCCGAATAAGGTTATCATTATTGATGAAGTACATATGCTGACAACACCTGCATTTAATGCTCTTTTGAGGACTCTGGAAGAACCACCTCCCCACGGAAAATTTATTTTAGCAACCACGGATATTCAAAAAGTCCCCATGACAATTATTTCACGTTGTCAGCGATTTGATTTTTATCGCCTTTCAGCCAAGGTTATTTCAGACAAAATGAGTGAAATTTTACAATCCGAATCAATTCGGGGTGATAAAGAATCATTGCAGGCTATAGCCGTAAAGGCGACCGGAAGTATGAGAGATGCATTGAGCACTTTAGAACAGGTAATTGCTTATTCTGAAGATAAGATCACATACGAAGATACGGTAAAGGTATTAGGGCTCATCCCTGTTGAAATCTATTTTCGTGTCATGAAATATTTGAATGATAAGGATACAAAATCTATAGTCAATGAATTGAAAGAAATTCAGATATCGGGAACTCCACCATCAGATTTTATAAATGGATTAAATGAACATATCAGAAATTTACTGGTTGCATCTCAGAAGGGTGGAGCCGACCTTTTGGAAATAAATGAAGAGTTGAAAACGCAATACTTGTCAGAATCGAAAAATTGGGATCTCCGGGATCTTCTTAGAATTTCAGACATATTAGAAGATTTATCTATTCAGCTAAAATATGCTTCTCAGCCTGATATTTTAATAGAAATGACCTTTTTCAAATTATTGGAAATGGATTCTTCCCTTCACCTGGATGATCTCATCCAGAGGATTATAATGACGGATATGTCCGGGAATCAAAAAAATATAATTCCGAAAACAGAAAATGAAAAAACGATTACTGTTAAAAAAACCTATGAAACTTCAGAATCTGAAAAATCGGAAACTTCTCAAATCAAAAAAGTAAATATAGAAATATCCGAGCCTAAGTTACCAACGGTAAAAAATGAGGTCAAAACGGAAACTTCGATAGGTGATGATAAAGAGAATCAAGATGAAAATTCTGATTCAATTTCTGATGAAGAAAAGATAAAACCGGAATCAAATGGACAGGGAGAGTTAACCTTGGAATTTATCCAATCAAAATGGACTGATTTTGTTCAATATGTTACTTCCCATAAGCCATCAGTGGGAACGATTTTAGAAAGTTGTGTGGTACAAAATATAGATCAAAAACAAGTACTTGTTTCACTGTATGATCAGCCCAAATTTAATTTTTCTGTTTTAGAGCGAAATAAACGCTGGATATCTCACTCATTGGAAAGAGTAATCTCCCATCCTGTAAATATAAATTTTATTTTTGAAGAGAAGAAAAATAATTCGGGTACAATTACGAAAATTAAATTGAACAAGAATTTAGAACAGAAAAACGGAAAAGCGATCGTTTCGCAAATTATTGATGTATTTGATGGTGAAATAATTAATTAGGAGAACCCATGTTTAATAAAGGTAATATGTCCACCATGTTGAAGCAGGCAAGAGAAGTTCAAAAAAAGATTGAAGAGGTTCAATCTGATCTGGAAAACATTACAATTAATTCGGAATCCGGCGGTGGTTTGGTTAGCGTAATGATGAATGGAAAACAGGAGATTTTAGAATTAAATATCTCTAAGGAAGCTATGGAGGAAGATAAAGAACTTCTTGAAGATCTGATCATTTCTGCTATCAATAAAGCCCTCGGTGACTCGCAGGCTGAAATGCAATCAAGAATGAATTCCGTTACGGGTGGTATGCTGGGAGGATTAAAAATACCGGGAATGTAATCATGAACGGATTTCCTAAATCAGTCGAGTCCCTCATTTCGGAATTTACAAAATTTCCCGGGATTGGAAAGAAAACCGCTCAGCGGTTGGCATTTCATGTTTTAACTTCTACCAAGGAAGAAGCTGCCAGGCTGGCATCTTCCGTTGTTGATGTGAAAACTAAAGTGGAATTCTGCACGATTTGCGGAGGGATATCTGATGAGGATTTATGTGAAATTTGTAAAAATAATAAACGTGATCATCTTGTCATATGTGTTGTTGAACGTCCAGAAGATATTTTTGCATTTGAAAGGACAAACAGTTTTATGGGTGTGTACCATGTCCTAGGCGGTATCCTTGCTCCGTTGGATGGAATAGGACCGGAAAAATTAAATATCCAGGCTCTCGAAAACCGTTTGAAATCGGGTATGGAAATTATATTAGCAACAAGTGCCAGCCTTGAAGGAGATGCAACATCGCTTTATTTACAAAAAATATTCCAGGACAAAAAAGTAAAAATTACCCGATTGGCTCGTGGAATTCCCGTTGGTGGTGAATTAGAATATACCGATGAAGCCACATTGTTAAGAGCGCTGGAAGGGAGAACAACATTTTAAATCTTCCGAACATCCTTACAATCTCCAGGATATTATTGACGCCGGTATTTATCCTATTATTGTTTTTAGAAATTCCGTACGCTAATCTGTATGCATTACTCATTTTTATCATTGCATCTATTACCGATGCTTATGATGGTTATTTTGCACGGAAACACAAAATGGTTACTCCTGAGGGGATGTTTCTTGATCCCTTGGCAGACAAAATACTGGTTTCTTCCGCTTTCATTTCCTTTGCAATTTTAGGAATTGTAGAATACTGGATGGTATTTTTTATTATTTTCAGGGATCTTTTCGTAACCGGATTACGCATGGCTATGATGCGGAAAGGATTAAATATGGTCACTAGTAATATCGCTAAAGCAAAGACGATAATTCAAATCGGAATTATTATTTTTATCTTAACATTCCTGGGACTGAAAGGCCTTCCAATTTCTGGTATAAAATGGTTACTCCAATCTATTTCATGGAAAGATGTAATTTATTATCTGATGTTTGGTGTAACTATATTTACTGCTATTACTGGGATCAGTTATCTATATGATAATCGTTTGAACATAAAACGATTTTTAAATTGAGGTTTCCTTGACGGGTTTTTCCATCGCCCGGTTAATCAGTTCGGTTGGATATATCGGACGAGTCCCCTTTGCACCTGGAACAGCAGGGAGCTTTGCAGCATTTTGTGTATGGTATTTCATTTTTCCCGAAATAAATACTCCTTATTTTATTTTCCTTACTTTCATTATTTTTTTTGGGGGAGTTTATGCATCAAAATTAACTGGAAAACAACTTTCTACACATGACCCGGGAGAAATTGTTATAGATGAATGGGTTGGTCAATGGATTTCGCTCTGGTGGCTTAAACTATCCTTTTTCTGGGGATTGATTGCTTTTTTTATATTCAGAATTTTTGATATTTGGAAACCATGGCCTGCGAATAAACTTGATTTAATTCCTAATGGATGGGGCGTCATGCTGGATGACGTAGCTGCGGGGATATATACTTTATTGGTTATTCAAACCATTCTATTTATTCTGAAATGAACGTTGTCATTATTTCAATAGGAGATGAACTCTTATCCGGATTTACTCTCAATTCAAATTCTGCATGGATGGGACAGGAATTATTGAAATCAGGAATAACAGTTTCAAATCAAATTACGGTTGGGGATAACTATGAACAAATTCGACAGATACTGGATCAATGTATTTCATCTGTTGATGCGGTTTTGATAACGGGAGGATTAGGTCCGACCCATGACGATATTACCCCATCTGTTTTATATGATTATTTTGAAGATAAACCTGAATTTGATATAAATTATTGGGAAGATATCGAATCCTATTTTAAACAGCGTAATCTGTCTGTACCTGAGATAAATAAAAACCAAGCATTAAAGTCAACCACAGGAAAGATGATTCCCAATCCATTAGGTTCAGCAAGAGGGCTTCATTATCAAAAAAATAATACTTCTGTTTATGCAATGCCCGGAGTCCCAGCTGAAATGGAATCAATGATGACCCGCTATGTGATCCCAGATATAATAAAAGAATCAAAAATAGAGCTTTATGTAAAAACATTAAGAACAATAGGTAAAGGAGAATCTTCAATTGCTGAACAAATTCAACTACTGATTGAACCTTACTCCAATTCCTGTTCCATTGCATTTTTACCCCAAGTTACAGGTGTAGATATTCGAATATCGACTTCAGATAGAAAACAATTGGAAGAATTGCGGAAAAAACTGAAACAGGAATTAGGATATTGTCTTTACGGAGAGGAAGATGATTCCCTGGAAAGTGTTACCGGACACTTATTGTCCGAAAAGAATATGACGGTTTCTGTTGCTGAATCCTGTACTGGGGGATTACTAAATCATCAGTTAACTTCACTGTCCGGAAGTTCTAAATATATAAAGGGTGGAATAGTGGCTTACAGCAATGAGATCAAAAGAGATATTCTTGGAGTTCAGGAAAAAACTTTAGCTAAATTTGGTGCAGTGAGTGAAGAAACAGCAATAGAATTGGCAAAAGGGATCAGACGGAAATTTTCTTCCACGATTGGAATTAGTATAACGGGAATTGCTGGACCTACAGGAGGAACACCTGAAAAACCTGTAGGATTGGTGTTCATCGGATATTCAAAAAAGAATTATAATTTTGTAAAGAAATATCTATTTCATGGTGACAGAAAAGCCATTAATTTTAGAGCAACAAAAACTGCCATTGATATCGTTAGAAGAGAGTTGATTCTTGAGTGATCATTTACTCCGAACTTTTGTTTCAGTTACTGTACCGAAAGAAATTTTAACTCTTCAGGAGATGCTGAAAACAACAGTAGATTTCAAAGGAAAAAATCTGAAATGGGTCAAATCCGGACAAATACATCTCACGTTGAAATTTATTGGTTTTACACCACCGGATGCGGTAGATGAAATGAACGGAATTTTGGGTGAAGTAGTTAAAAGGCATGGATGGATGAATCTATCAGTCACCGGAACCGGCTGTTTTCCAGTTCCAACAAGACCTAGAATCCTTTGGTTGGGATTGGATGGAGCGATAAATAAATTAAAATTTTTTGTTTCTGATATAAATGTATCTCTGGAAAAACTTGGATTTCCAATTGAAGAAAAAGAATTTATCCCACATATAACTATTGGAAGAGTATCATACCCGCCAAAATTTACACCGGATATTTCAACTTTTTTACGGTCAAAGTTTGAATCGGTCTCAATGTCAGTAACAAGGATTCGATTCATGTGCAGTGAATTATTTCCAAATGGACCTATTTACAGTATCTTGGGAACACATTTTTTAACCACACAAGGGGAAAAGGAGTAACTTATGAAAAATAATAATCAAAAAGGAAAAGCATTAAATATGGCAATCAGCCAGATAGACAAGCAATTTGGAAAAGGGTCAATTATGAGATTAGGAGAACAAAAACCTATGGATGACAGTAATTCCATTTCAACAGGTGCATTATCTCTTGATGTAGCGTTGGGAGTTGGTGGAGTTCCTAAAGGTAGAATAATTGAGATTTACGGTCCTGAGAGTTCAGGCAAAACAACTTTGGCTCTTCATATTGTAGCAGAATCACAGAAAAAAGGAGGAAATGCCGCTTTTATTGATGCAGAACATGCTCTTGATC
>CAZSIH010000007.1:0-231 GCA_964606925.1 uncultured bacterium | reverse complement strand
GAAGAATTATTGATCTCACAACCGGACACAGGCGAACAATCTTTGGAAATAACGGAGACTCTTGTGAGAAGTGGAGCCATTGATGTGATTGTAATTGACTCCGTTGCTGCGTTGGTGCCAAAAGCAGAACTGGACGGTGAAATGGGTGATGTTCATATAGGACTTCAAGCAAGGCTTATGTCTCAGGCCCTGAGAAAATTGACAGGAACAGTAAGCAGGTCGAATACTTGT
>CAZSIH010000006.1:42862-44076 GCA_964606925.1 uncultured bacterium | reverse complement strand
TTTTCATCCATCAAAAAATATCCTCCGTTTACCACAAGACATGCATCTAAACGGGCAGCAATTTGCGATGGTGTTTCTTTCATATCGTTGTCATTTCCAACCACAGCCGCAACCTCGATATTTGGAGATGCCAAGATAATTTCTGCATAAAATGCTTTCAGAGGGATTTTACTGTTTACACCTGCATATAACCGTAACCCTTCTAAATCAAATATACCATTTCGATATGATGACCATGACAAAGTGATATTTTCAACAGGTTTATCCGGAGATGTGCAGGAAAAATATCCTAAATAAAATAATATTAAATATTTACATTTCATCTTATTTCACAAAGAATACCTTTTCTCCCATGGCCATCCCCACTTCATTGACAATTTTTACTTTCCACTTTCCTTTTTGATTTTCCCTGATTCTTTTTCTGCTCCAGCACCGCCAGAATGGGGATGGAGAAACTTCCATTGCAATCCTTGCTTTAATTTTATGATTATATTCCCAAATATGAGTAACGGTTTGAATATCAGAACCGGTATTTCTAATTCCGGTGAAACAAATTAATGTTTCTGCTTCATGAAGTGTAAAAACAGTATCAACTCCAACCGGCTTACGTTGTTCCACTAAAATTCCCCGGCTTATTTTTATGGAGCGGACCTCCAAATTGTGCACAAACGCATTCTCAAATTGAATATCAACAGTATCTACAGAAATTGATTCCACTGAATCCCGGGTTGTATCTGTAATTGAAAAAATAGTATCTAATTCTTCCGTTATGGAATCCGGTTGTACGACCACTTTTAATGTTTCGATCTGTTCCGGTTTCACCTCACTTTCTGATGAATAGAATGTTGTAACCGCAAATAAAATATATGTAACTCCAACCACTCCAGCAATTCGATAAATCTTGAAATAAACCGCCGCGAGGAAAATAAGTACAGTAAATATAAAAATGGAAATATTAAATGTGAACATCAATCCTGTTTAAATTGGATTGAGAAATCTATTAAATATTTTGGGTTAAGTTTTAGCACTATATGACAATTAAAATAGTAAATGAAGATTCACTTTTATACGGATGTAAGTTGACGAGCCAACCAAATGTCTCGACTCGTCGGGATGTAGGTTGGCGGAGAGGGAGGGATTCGAACCCTCGTTCCGCTTTTGGCGGAAACTCACTTAGCAGGCGAGCGCCTTCAGCCAGCTCGGCCACCTCTCCA